>JAEHCK010000220.1 GCA_020696345.1 Thermoplasmata archaeon
AAAGTTCAAAAGCAGATCACTAAAAAAGAGCAGCACCAAAATTGGGATCAAAAGATATCCAGCCTCCCGGTTTCCGATAAGATTAAATTTTTGGTTATCAATGGCAATGATGGAAGTTATGTATCTCGAAGTGAAGCGGATCAGGCAGTCATCACCGCCCTTGTGAATAAAGGTTTCAGAGAATTCGATATTAAAGAAATTTTCCAGAATTACCGGATCGGTGAAAAATACCGTGAACATTTATCGCAGGATGAATATCTGAAACACAACATCGAAAAAGCAAAGGAATTTTCGAATCTCACAGAAGAAGAGCGTCAGGACCCTTTATTTATTTCAGGGTCATTACACAAAGATGACAATGACAAATACCATCTTAAAATCGTGCCGTTCCAGGAATACATTAATAGGAAACACATGTTGAAATTTCTTGAGAAAGAGCGGACGTTCTTTAGATATAACGAAAAATGTTATGAACAGTGTTACGAAGATCGATTAAATTTTATTTGTCAAAACGAGTTGGGTAAACATCGTGAATTGTTTACACCGGCGGCTCTGAAAAACTTTTTTCATTTTAGTATCGGTGCTAATCTTGTGGATGTTGAGCAGGCTCAGGAAAACCAGGTCAGATATTTGACATTGCAAAACGGTCTTTATGATTTGGCCGATTACGAACTGATACAACATTCACCGGACATTTTTACAACCAACCTGCTCCCGTATGATTACGATCCTGATGCACAATGTCCGAGATGGCTCCAATATCTTGATGAGGTTTTTTTGTTAGACGATGATAAAATTAAATTTATTCAAGAAGCAGTCGGGTATGCATTTCATAAGTCGATGCCTATACCGGCAATCTTTTTTCTCATTGGAGATGGCGGAAATGGAAAATCTGTCTTCATCAATACAATAAGCAGTCTCTGTGGGAAAGAGAACGTATGTAATGTCAGTTTGAACAAATTGAATGACGAAAAATATATCTTAGAACTTTTTGGAAAGATGATCAACGTGTCCGGCGAAACACCGAATAACAAGTTCATGAATACAGACTTGGTTAAAGCCGTGGTAGCAGGGGATTGGGTCACAGGTCGTGAAGTTTATAAAAAACCCTCTAAATTTAAACCATTCGCAAAGCACTATTTGGGGATGAACACCTTGCCGGATATTAAAGATAACACGCATGGGATGTGGCGCAGAATTTACGTGATTGATTTTCCGCGCAAGTTCAGTGAGGGTGAGATGGATGTAGAACTCACCCAAAAACTTCAGAGTGAATTGTCAGCAATATTCAATTGGGCACTCGAAGGTTATAAACGATTGAGACATCAGAATTTCATATTCAGCAAAAGCGGATCGATGTTAATCAGTAAACAGCAGTATCAGACCCAGAGCAATAGTGCTCTTGAATTTTTTGTGAATCATTTTAAAAAATCAGACCCGGAAGATTCTGTTGCTCTTAAAAATTTATACGAATGTTACCAGCAATTTTGTGTTGATGAAGGGCATAAAGATCAACATTCCAAACCAGAACTGAGATCATTCTTTGAAGGGCAGGGGTTTATCGTTAAGAATTCGAGCAAGCATTCGAACCAACTACGAATTTTTGGAGTAAAATATGGGACACGCGAATGATGGTTGTGTTTATTAATTGGAGGGTTGTCTTTATTTCATGATTCAGATGACCCTTCATTTTAGTAACAGGAATGGATATCTTAAAAATAATAAGGACTTGATATTTACAGTTCGAGTTTGATATCTATTGGTTTTAAAGAATTTCAGGTCTTGGCAAGAAAGCACAGGTTTTGACAAGTTCGATTTTCGTGAGGTAATCTCAATAAATCTGAAATTTTCTAATATTGAACCCAACCACAACATGTTGCAGCCACTTTAGTTTAGGAATTGAGTAATATTTATGAAAAATGTGTCAATGAAGATAGAACAATTGGGTTTCAATAAGTGGTTTTTTGATGAAATTGATCCTACAAAATTAATTGATCATCAAATTGCAAGAGTCATTACTGTCAATAAGGATAGTTATACCATTGACAACGGCAAGGGAGAAGTATCTGCCGAAGTAACTGGCAAGCTGTTGTTCAGTGCTGATTCGCCATTAGATTACCCAGCCACCGGAGATTGGGTGTTTGCTAAGTATTTTGATAATGATTCCTTTGCCATCATTAGCGAAATTGTTCCAAGAAAATCCATATTAAAGCGGAAAACATCCGGTAAGAAGATCGAGTTCCAATTAATTGCTACTAACATCGATACTGGCCTGATCGTTCAATCACTTGACAACAATTATAATCTCAGACGATTAGAACGTTATCTGGTTATGATAATTCAGAGCAATATCCAACCGATTGTATTATTAAGTAAAAGTGATCTACTTCCAGTTAGTGAGATAGATAAAAAAGTTGATGAAATTCATGCTCTATATCCTGACATACGAGTATTGCCTTTTAGCAATGAAGACAATACCAATCTGAAATATGTCAAAGAGTTGTTGGTTCCTAAGAAAACTTATTGTTTGCTTGGATCATCGGGTGTTGGTAAAACTACCCTAATAAATAACCTTCTGGATGGGATGCGACTTAAAACTCATAGCGTTAGAGAAAAAGACGGAAAAGGAAGACATATAACTACCCGCCGTCAATTGATAAAGTTAAAAAATGGAGCAATGATCATAGATACGCCAGGTATGCGAGAACTCGGAAATTTTGCGGTTGATACTGGTATTCATGGTACATTTGATGAAATTACAGAACTATCAAATCAATGCCGCTATAATGATTGTTCCCATACACAAGAGCAAGGCTGTTCAATATTGGCTGCTTTAAAAGACGGAATAATTTCACAGGAACGTTATCAAAGTTTTATAAAATTAAATAAAGAATCTGCTTTTTATGAAATGTCATATTTAGAGAAAAAGAGAAAAGATAAAAAGTTCGGGAAATTTGTTAAATCTGTATTGAAGGAAAAAAAAATATAGAAAATAGAATCCAACATTAACAAGTTTTTCTCTATTTTTGGGTTACTACAACATATAGTGGTTGTATTAGCTTTTGGAAAGGAAACGATATCTCCAACATACATAGCATCTCTGCAAATCTTTGCTCGCTGCAATAGAGCAAAAACCAGACCATGTCTAAATATCTTGTGTTCTAAAGATATATCTGAAAAAGAACCAACCTTTTGCCCAGTAATGATATCTGAATAGTGGCAGATTTCGTTTGAGTTAAAATTTCGAGATGTCAGATCGAATTTCGACTTTTACAATAATTGAAGGGTTGTCTTTATCTCATGATTCAGATAACCCTTCAATTTATTAATGTATTGATAAGCACTTTTTCCCCCAAATTCCACCCACTACTATTAATATCCTAATCTATAGATTAAATTCAGTTAATTTTAAAAAAACGTCGTTAATCTAATAGATCTAATGCTTACAACGGTTTATACCGAAAATTAAAAAATTAAGACTTATAATATACCCAAAAAAAATAGTAGATATAAAATAAATAAATATAAAATAATATATATATAATAAAAGGATTGAGTTCTTCGTTAATTTTTTAATTTTTTTAGATATATATACGAAAACATTCTAAAAGATGGATTAATAGAGGTCTTAACGATAATCATCTGAGATTAATCTTACACGACACCCATCATTTGGCATGTCAACGTGCATCTACCAGCAAACAGCTTTAGTAAATACCCCCCTTTAAAATTAAAAAATTAATTATAGTAGTGGTGGAATTTGGGGAAAAAGCACCTTTCATATTTTAGATGTATTGAACTGTAGCAGAGATATCAAGACATTCAAATCTGACTTAAAACGTTATTAGTAGTATATTTTTCTTTTACTATACTTGGATATTCGTCTTTTAAGATCTCCTACTTAAGCGGTGATTAGAAGGTCATAGAAGGTATTTAATCATCTGCTTGGGTAGAACTCACTATCATCACAACCTCGCAAAATATCTTTTTAAAATCCCAGGTTTTCATGCCGAGTTCTCAACTGTTATCTAAGATAGATATTTCCTTAGAACAAACCTTTGAATTAAATAAAAATCATATTTAAGGAGGAAAAGACAATGAGAAAAAAGAAATTAAAGAGGCATGTCGGAGTGCTGTTTACCGACGAGATTTACAATAAAGTAGTTCAAATAACAGACTCTAAAGAAATTCCACTTTCCCAATATATTAGAGAAATTGTGGAAGAAAAAATAAATCAAAATGAAGAAGGGAGAATTGAGTAATGGAACGAAATGTAGCAGTAGAGCATGAAACAGAATATGAAGATATTATTTATGA
>JAEHCK010000270.1 GCA_020696345.1 Thermoplasmata archaeon
ATTTATTGTCGGCACGAGATTTAATCACTCGGGCAAAAGGAATCGATGAAGCATTCAAACTTGCCCAACCATTTGAATTGGGTGATAGAAATCATCTATTGGCTGTTCGTTCAGAATACCTTGATCAAGCATCAAGTCAACTAAACCTGGCGGAGATATATCTAAGATGAAATGGTTACGAAACACAAAAGCGTTTACACTCATTGAATTGATGGTTGTCATTTCAATCATTGCCATTCTGGCAGCTATCGTGATACCGAATTTTATTCACTATATGAATCCAGACAAACCATATCTTACTGAGCCGATGAAAGTGCCAGAAAGACCAAATAAGGATGTGGGGGATTATTGATGAGCTGGAATTACAGAGTGATCAAAAGGACTGACAAAGGTGGTTTTGATTATTATGGTGTTCATGAAGTCTACTATAATAAACGAGGTGAAATTTGCCTGATTTCGGAAGATCATATTGCTCCGTTCGGCGACAGCTTTGATGAACTACGGGGTGACGTAAGTCGTATGTTCGAAGCATTTGGTAAAGTGACTTTGATCTATGATGAAATCAATTTCGCCTCGATGGATTCAGATGGAGATTCAATTCAAGGCAATGTAGACTGGAACGCCACCTGTTATCCACCAGTTGGTACACCAGAATTCACAAACGAAAGTTATAGGAATTAACAATGTCATATCACTTAGAATTTTGGGACATGCATAGCATTGATGAAATACCGATTCATTTAAATCATGTTCGAACTATTCAAAAGTCCCAGATCACAGGTTCGGGTAACAAGTGGCACACCATAAGGGTTATTTTTTCTAATGGTAATGATTTTAATTATCGATATGAAAACAAAGAAGACAGAGATAAAGCCTTCGATGAATTAAAAAGGTACTAACATGTTTGTATTACAGGTCTATCATACACATCATGATATAAATGAAGAATCTCTTGATTTTTTGATTCAATATTTGATGAAAACAAAAGGTCATGCTTTTCGTGAAGTACTAAAGCAAATGACTGAGTATTTAATGAATTAGCGGGTATCGTATAAATGGTAGTACATTACCCTGCCACGGTAAAGGTCCCGGTTCAAGCCCGGGTATTCGCTCCAAATAAAATGTGAGGTGAAAGTATTATGAATAGAAGTTCAATTGAATGGGAACGTGACATCGTTGATTGTTTATCGAACACTTCCTACGACAACCCGATGTCAGTTCGAGACATCGCAGGTATCATCGGCATGGCCGAGAGTCATCCGTCATGTCCTCGAACACGGAAACTGATCAAGAAAGCCATAGATGATTTTCACGCACCGTATGGTTCGAATCACAAAGGTTATTACCTGATAAGAAATAAACACCAAATGCAGAGATACATGAATCGTCTTTTAGATTTGCAGATTGCAGTTTCAAAAAGAATCGAATCTGTATACCGAGCATTCAACTACCGTTAAGATATAGGACGCCTGTACGTTTTCGTACAAGAAAGCAGACCCGTATGAGGGACCTAAGACGAGCAACAGTA
>JAEHCK010000030.1 GCA_020696345.1 Thermoplasmata archaeon
ACGTGGGATATGTCGTTGAGATGGCAGGATGTTGTATATGTCGTTGAGATGGCAGGATGTTCTAAATGTCACTGAGATGGCAGGATGCACAAATGAATTAACAATAATAAATCAGACATCCTAACAATTAATCGCAATATCCCACGTCCTAACAATTAATCGTAACGTCCAACATCCCATCAATTAATCGAAATATAGAACATCCTAATAACCAATCAAAATGTAGAACATACTATGCAAGTTTACCCCAGGAATGCTCACAGTGGCCGATATTATACCCCAGGTCTTTCAGGTCGACCAGCTCGGCACCATCAGCTCCATGGATCTTGAATTTTGTTATATAAGCCGGATATTCGTTATAGAAGAAGATCCGTGATTTGATCGTGGTTTTTTGTTCGAATCGCCAATACGCACGCGAGTATGACCTGATGGAGATCGAAAGACTCTGGCCAGTAGAATTATGGCCTGTAATATTAAATATAGGTAAATTGTCAGAAGTAAAATCCTTGGTTAATTTCAATTTATTGAAGTGATACAATGTTTTCTTTTTTCCATCAAAGAAATCCAGAGTTTTAGATATGTTGATCTCACCCCAGTCAAGACGACTGCGCGGCTTTTCTTTCGTTCTAAACATAGGTGGGCCGATATGTGGTATCATATAATGCAGATGTCCGCCACATCCGAAATGGAAAATCCCCCAGTACCAGGGCACTGCCGGTGAATTTAGCTTGAGCTTCTGAAAATATGCAGAACCTTTTATTTTCTCTTCTACACCATTGGTGGTCATATCACCTAATAGTTTCATTCCTTTGATACGGTAGATAGAATAACCAAATTTTCCAACATATTTTCTAAAAGTGAACTCTGGTTCGCTCATGAAACTATTTAATGGTTTGATTATAAAATTAAAATCGTCGGAACCGCTGCGGAATTTAACCTTATATTTATCCGGTGTGCCAAAGAAGAGATAATTATCACCCTCTATCGCACTTAACTTCCCCGAACCTATTTTTCCAAACTCCGAAATATTGAAGAGCTTGGATACGATCTTGCTTTTTCCTCCATTTTGCCTGGAACCCGAAATCTCCGGTTGAATTTCTAAAGACCCTTTTGGTTGTTCCCAGGTACTCTTGAATTTCTTCTCTACAATAAAATATGGGTCATGCATCTGTTTACCATCATAGAACCATGCACAGACCATCCCTGGAAATGTTAAAGAGTTGCCTTTTTTAGTGATCTTCCCTTTTGGTGTCCAGACATGATCCATGACCTTGATGCGTTTCGTATCCTTGATCGACCATAATATCATCAATTGCTTCCAGTGTTTTGGGTCATCTTTATTACGAATAAAAAACAGCCACCACCACCACCACCATGTTACATTCGGAATAACATCGTCAGTATTTAGATCCCACATAAGCTGTTCAGGTGTTTCGTTTGTCGCCATGTTCAAGGGTATTGGTTTATGTTTATATTAATTTTTAATGATAAAAAACTTCATATACATATTAAGATATAATTCCAAATTCTCAAATTCAATCAATAATGATCAACAATATAGGAAAGTGGCCCAACATGTCTTCCCCTGAACCACAAACTCACGATTTCATCCGCGATATCATCAATGAAGACCTGAATACAAACAAGTACAAGGGTAGAGTACATACCCGATTTCCACCCGAACCTAACGGTTATCTACATATAGGTCACGCTAAATCCATTTGTCTTAACTTTGGCATCGCTGAGGATTATAAAGGAAAATGCAACCTGCGTTTTGATGATACTAACCCAACCAAAGAGGGTGATGAGTATGCTAATTCCATTATTGAGGATGTCCGGTGGCTGGGGTTTGACTGGGAGGATCGGCTTTTTTATGCCTCGGACTATTTCGACCAGATGTACGAATATGCTGTTCAATTGGTTAAATGTGGAAAAGCATATGTTGACGACCATAGTGCAGACGAGATCAGCAAATACCGTGGCACACTGACAACACCGGGCAGGAATAGTCCGTATCGCGAGCGCAGTGTTGACGAAAACCTGGACCTTTTTGAGCGTATGAAGGCCGGTGAGTACGCGGATGGCGAGAAGGTACTTCGTGCCAAGATCGACATGGCCCATCCGAACATGAATATGCGCGATCCGGTAGTATACCGAATTCTGAAAGAGTCACATTATCGAGCAGGTGACAAATGGTGCGTATATCCCATGTACGACTGGGCACATGGTCTGGAAGACTCGATCGAGGGCATTACTCATTCGATCTGTACATTAGAATTCGAGAATCATCGGCCACTCTATGACTGGTATCTTGACCAGCTCGGTGTCTATCACCCGCAGCAGATCGAGTTTGCACCTTTAAACCTTACATATACCGTTTTAAGCAAACGGATGTTACAGGAGTTGGTAATGGGTAAAAATGTTAATGGATGGGATGATCCAAGAATGCCCACTATCAGTGGAATGAGGAGACGTGGTTACTCATCTACTAGTATCAGGGACTTCTGTAGCCGAATTGGTGTGGCAAAAGTTAATAGTATATTACCTATGGAATTTCTTGAACATTGCATCAGGGTTGATCTAAATAAAACGGCACCGAGATTTATGGGTATTCTGAACCCGCTTAAAATAATCATTGATAATTATCCCGAAGGTAAAGAAGAAGAGATAAATGCCGTGAACAACCCCGAGGACCCCACGGCGGGAATGCGGAAGGTACCATTCTCGAAAGTGGTGTATATCGAGCAAGACGACTTCATGGAGGACCCACCAAAGAAATTCTATCGCTTTGCCCCTGGTCGCGAGGTGCGATTCAGGTATGCATATTTCATCACATGTAATGATGTGGTTAAAGATAACGATAAGGTCATAGAACTGCACTGTACCCTTGACCCCGAAACTCGCGGCGGTAACGCACCCGATGGGCGTAAAGTGAAGTCCACATTGCATTGGGTGTCAGCGGCTCATGCATGTGACGCTGAGGTACGTCTATATAATCGACTGTTCACGGTAGAAGACCCGGCAGGGCAAAAAGTGCATGATTTCAAAGAATTCCTCAACCCGGACTCAGTTCAAGTACTATCATCTTGCAAGGTTGAACCCGCACTGAATGATCTAGATCACTTCGACCGGTTCCAGTTTGAACGTCTGGGTTATTTTTGTGTGGACCCGGATTCAACAAAGGATAACCTTATATTCAATCGTACAGTGGAACTTCGTGACACATGGGCAAAAATTCAGAAGCAACAAAATCAATAAAAACCTAAGATTCGAATTTGCAAATATTTAACTACAAAAAAAATATTAAGACATTAAAATTTGGTATATTGTCAACACGATTGAATATTTAGATGGCCCCGTAGTGTAGCGGTCTATCATGCCGGCCTTTGGAGCCGGCGACACCAGTTCAAATCTGGTCGGGGCTACTCATTTTTTTTAAAAAAATTGTTAAGGCAGTGTTAAAAAAATGAGTAATCACCAATAACCATGTTCCAATAACCAAATAAGCTCCAATCATCAAAAATTCAATGACCGAAACAATAATTCATCCGTGTTTTGGTAATTCAGTCATTGGTTATTGGTTATTATTTGGTTATTGTTGGTTGGTCATTGGTTATTGCAATTAGCATAGCTTATAGTAAAGAGTGCTAGATTATGGGTTACTCGATCTCTTCCAATTCATCCAATTCTTCTAATTCATCAAGCTCGTCGAGTTCTTCTAATTCTTCCAACTCATCAAGTTCCTCGAGCTCCTCTAACTCTTCCATCTCGTCAAGTTCTTCCAATTCCTCAAGCTCTTCCAACTCGCCAAGTTCTTCCAATTCCTCAAGTTCATCTAACTCTTCAAGATCGCTTGTTGATCTTGGCGCTTTTTTCGTTTTATATTCTCGATATTCATTTAGAATTAATTCCAATTTATTCATGACCTTTTCAAGCTTGACCTTGCCCGGTTTACGTTTTATTGTCTCTATCACACTTGAAAGATCATCTATGATCTTACGCTCCATCAAATAATCTTGAGTCAGCATCTTAGAGATCTTGCGTATTTTCTTTTTTTTACGATGTTTTCTAATTTTGGGTTGTGCCACCATATCTATATCCATCTCGATCTCTGGCTTAATCTCGATCTCTTCGTCTTCATCCATTATAAATTCAGGTTCTTCCACCTCACGCTCCATTTTTACATCTACTTCGGGTATTGGTTCGGGGTGGTGAATATGGAAATATTTTGACTCGTCAAATTCGATCGAAGCTTCCTCTGTAGGTCTAACCTTTCGCGGTTCAGGTTGTTCAGGTTGTTCATTTAGTTCAACTTCAGTAGTACTATCACTATCACCCGTAAACTCATTGGTCTCTACTTCAGTTTCAACTTCAACATCTGGCTTTATCTGCTTTTGAATTTCAGTCTGCATGACCACTTCTTGACTTTCAACATTCACTACAGAATCCAAGTTCTTCATAACTTCTTTACGACGTTCCTGTAAATACGACTCGAAGTCGCCAATATCTTTAACTCTACCTGAGAAACCATCGGACTCTGCCTGTTGCTCCTCCTGCAATTCATCTATCATCTCTTGAATTATCAGTTTTAATTCGTTTGCCTGAGCTTTTTGAGTAACTTTTGAAGGAATACCATCTTTTTTTGGGTCTTTCTTCCCTCTTTTAAAAAATGACATGCCAATTAAAAATAGAACATTTAATTTAATTGAAGATATTTTTTCTGATCGGTTATTTCTCTTAAAAAGGTTCATGATCGTGCCAGCGAATTACTTGATTAAACAGTGGTTAACTTATATTGTTTCTATTTAATATTTGTTCAAAGATATTACTTTTTCTAACTCATCTCATTCTCTAAGAAATAGAGATACAAGCCTGTACTTCCTCCCCGGTATTCTGTTCAATTTCTGATTATTGAAGAATTTAATTCTCGCTAACATTGCTTTCACTTGTGGTTATACCTTCTCTGGTTCTGCCGCAATTGTTGGCTTTTGAATTTCTTTATCCGGACTTGCTTTTAGCTCTTTCTTAACCTTGACTGCAGGTTTTTTAACATTTAAAGTTTTAACTGAAAGTTGTGGCATTTGTTTTTTTGGTACTGTTATTGGTGGCTGTGCTGGTTCGGCTATTTGTTCGACTACTGGCTCTATTACAGGTCCTTCCGCGGTAATGGTTGGTTTAGGTTTATCTGACTCCAACTCCGATATCGCCATAGTAGCCATGGTTTCATCTTCATCCTCATATTCATCCTCATCTTCCTCGACTTCGGCATCAGGCACTATAGGTTCTTCTTCTTCTTCTAACTCCAAACTTAATTCTAGATATTCGAACTGTAAACCACATTTTGGACAAAACTCGTCGGTACCTTGAACCAAAGTTTGACAATCGGGACAGATATATTCTTCCACAAGAAACTGTTCACCACAGCTGTCACACTCTGAAGCATCCTTTGAAACTAGTGTTCTACAAACCGGACATAAATAACCAAAACCACCCGCCAATTCAAGTTCACGTTTTGTCCGATAACGGGTTACCAGGTTATACTTCTCGGACGGTCCAAAGAGTAATAATGTACAGATAACTAGTATTATTATCACAATTAATGCAATCAAAAAGTTCACTTCGAGATAAAACGGAACATCAACCTCTTTTTTAATATCATTGGTCTGGCTTGGTGAGTTCTCACCTGGCACATCACTATCCAAGATCGCATCAAAACCCCATTCATCTTTTGCTGTAAAATAGAATGAGTGCACACCCTCGCCCAATTTCATGGTTCTTGTATAATTGACGCCTTTATAATAATGTCGATTATAGTTTGAATCCTCTTTCATTAAATATGATTTATTATCGATCACTACCCAGACTATTCCGGAATGGTTATCTTGATCAGTGTACATTACATAAAACGTGAACTCTGTCTCGGTCGACCCTTTCACGGGGGTTACTCCACCGTTGCTTAAAAATGGCGGATGATTTGCGGACTCGATCACTAATGTAAAATTAGTAAAATTAAATAACCCTTTAGCGTCAGTAACAGAAATATTAACCCAATATTCACCTACATACGATCGATTGAATTGCACATCAATTTTACCAGTTGATCGATTGATTGTTAACCACGGATTATTTGATCTCAATGACCATATCAATTGAACTTGTTCAGTGTAGTCATCTTCCGCACTGAAAGTTTCTATCCACCTCTCAGATGAGGTTTTTGTAATAGTATCATACCTGGTTTTCAGTTCAGGCGGCCGATTAGGCGAAAGGAACACATCCAATCTGAACTTTGTAAAACCTATGGCTCCTGCGCTGTCGGTGACCGTAACATTCACCCAGTACCAGCCAACTTCATCAATTGTAGGTGTACCGCTTAACACACCCGTCTTTGGATCCATCGATAACCATGTTGCATTGTGTTCTTCCGGAACATTAGAAACTCCCCAAACCAGTAACTCGGCTGTGGTTTCGAAATCCAATGCATCATATTTAACCTCGTACTTTATGTTTGTATATGCTTCCGCAATATTTTTAGTAATGATCTGTGGCGGCTGGTTCAGGTCTATCACTTCCAAAGTGAAGTTTCTAAAACTGCGGCCGTTATGATCATCGATCACAGTGATATTAACCCACCATTCTCCTATGTCGCCCTGTCTGGGAATACCACTCAAAGTGCCATTGATTGTATGAATAGATAACCATTCCGTATCTGTATGTAGCTCCCACTTCATTTTTCCCTGGCCATCATCCGAGCTGTTGTAATCGTTATAATATTTTTCATTTTCATACGCCTTTAATTTGTCTTCGGTCAAAATTTTTGGTGGTGTATTTTCAACTATTAAACTAAATTTTGTTGTATTCGTCCCCCCATGACCATCATCCACAAATATGTCCACTATATGTGTACCTACATGAGCATTTGTTGGAGTGCCGTTTAAAATACCGGTCTCGTTATTGAAGCTCAACCAGTCAAGCACTGAGGTAGAATATGAATATGACCAGGTAGTTAGATTTCCAGCTGGAAATATCAATACTCCGGTTTCATTCAAATACCCATCATCATCCGAGCTGTTATAATCAACAAAATAATGATCATCCTCGTATACTAATAATACATTCTTTGTCAATATCTCGGGAGGGGTGTTCTTCACAGTCATTGTAAAGTTATGAAACCCAATGTCCCCATCCACATCGCGTACCGAGACATTTACCCATGATTTGCCAACATCACGATTATGAGGTGTACCATATAAAGTCAGGTTCGTTTCTGAGAATTTCAACCATTTTGATGCGTTTGTGGACATCGACCAATGTAATGTTTTATCGTTTTCAAGTATGGAGGCATTATATTTTGAATAATAGAACTTTTTCTCAAATGCAGTAACATTATCATTAATTTCGATCTTTGGGAAATAATTAAATTTAAACACTTTCAAATATTGTTGAGTAATATTGATATTAACCACTTTTTCAGATTTCCCATCATTTGCAGATATGGTGTGATTATTACTTGAATAATCTTTCCCGTTTTTCATCTGGATGTAGCTTACACACGGTATAAGCGATAGTAATCCATCAGCATTTGACTTTCCATCTATCACCAAATTAGATTTTTTATCATGAACCTGAATTATTACATCTGCAATGGGCACACTAGATTGGTTTATGGTATTGATCGTTAAATAGTGTTTCACTGTAAGTTTGGATAACGAGTCCTTGATGTCAATCTTCTCGGCTGAACCTGTATAGAACGTATTTAAGAAAATAATGGAAGAATTAATATCAATTTTTATATCCATGTTCCCGATCGTACAGTTCAGAAACATGTTATCCTGTGAACTTGAAGAATCTATTGCTGCAATGATGGAGCCAAAAAAGGTATCGATGCCCATGTTTTCGATGACGTTGTTAGTTGAATTTTGATATAGAATGATCCCGCGATCTGTATTCGCCTTCAATTCATTACCATAAAAATAATTGTAACTCGATGTCTGAAGTTTAGTTCCATTATTATTACTTTGAATCGTGTTATTAATGATCGTATTATTATTGCTCTCTTCTATTAATTTCAAGCCAAAATATAAATTTGACTTTATATCGTTTTCAAAAATTGTATTTTTATATGAATGTTTCAATAGAAAACCAATATTAGAATTAGAATTGATCTTGGAATTATTTATATTATTATTTGATGAATGATTCAGTAAAAGGCCAATATCCAAATTATTTTCAATGATGTTATCATAAAAATTATTATTATGGGCATCGGTCAATTGAATACCAAAATTATAGTTTGATCTTAGAATGTTTTTATTTAGTTTATTCTGTGATGACTTATTTAACCAGATCCCACCTTGTAAATTATCAATACAGGTGTTGTTGATTAAAGTTGCAGCTGATGAAGATTCTAAAATTATACCTGATTTATTTTCAATAAATCTGTTATCAATTATCCCTACTCGTCTCGAATTTAATGCATAAAGTCCAGCAGTACTATTCAAATCTACCTTATTGGTAAAAAAGGACTTTTCAATGAGAACATCCCTGGTATCGTTCAAAACGATACCATTGATATTATCGATAATGTTCAACGATTTGAGTGTGCTATTGGATGCGGTATTATTCAAATAAATGGCGGTATTGCTATTTTTTATGGCAAATCCACCTAAAGTCAGTTCATAATCTCCATCAACCTCGAAACAGGTGCCAGAGTTGCCGTCAATTGTGGTATTTTTATAACCGTCAGGAAATGGACTGAGAATTTCTAGATCATGGCCAACCGATGCATTGATCACTATGTTCTCATAATAATACCCTTCCTGGCTTAGGGTTTGGCTGCCTGCAAATGGTGTCTCTGCAATAACACTAATGATCATGTCCGCCGTGGATTGTTCAACCGCTTTCGATATTGTTGCAAAGGTTTTCTGATCTTTGTTGTTACTAATTTTCGTGCGTGGTGAGGAATCAATATTGGTCCCACCGGGGATAAAATAGTCAACGGTATCACCGACAAAATTACCGCCCGTATCATCCACTCCGGAGTAATCACCATAATAATTTAAAGACCAATTATTTGAATTTGTATTATTATCATCATACACATTCCCTATGCGGTTCGAGATCGAATTTCTGGTTAGTGAATTATTTGTTGATCCATTAAGATACATGCCGTATTGGTTAACATTGAGTGTATTATATCTAATAGTGGTATTATTGGCGGACAGTAAACGGATGGCAAAATTCTCATTATGAGAAATTGAATTGTTTTCAATGGTGATATTATTTGTTGAGTTACAAATAATTCCAGTTATGGATGTATTTTGGATACGAGTGCTCTCTATAGTGAAGTTTTCTATGTTGTTTAGGTAAACACCATTAATGGCATTTTCGATTTTTGCAAACTTGATCCACCCGTTTCCATTACTATTGTTATTAATTTGTATGCCGCCCCATTGGCCAGGTGTGGGGCTGATAGAGTTTGGTTTAAAAACTGAGATCTTCGAACTTGTTCCGTTAACATACAAAGTGCCATTTATTATCAATGAATAATTTCCGTCAAATTTGACTGTTGCACCTTGTTGAACTTCTAATGTGCCATTTACGGTCACATTTACTTTGATGATATAAGTATTGCTTCCTGTCCAGGTAACGGTTCCATTCAAGGTTTGATTGGTAATTATTATATCTGCAAGTGGTCCGGTGTTTATTGGCATTATTTGAGAATAATGGCATTCATCCAAAAGTTTCTTATCCATTTCACTGTCGTTGGCCGCCGAAATAAGATCGGTTGAAGTTAACAGACCATTGTTGAATATTGGGATCAAAAGTATAATTGGCAAAATAAAATGAATTGACTTGTTAAATTTTAATTTTAAAAGTCCTAGATATCGACCATAGGGGAGAATTGCCATAACAACACTTTCGAAAGTAAATGATTTTAATAATTATCGATGTTTAGGTTTTACTAATCTAATTTTTAAATAGATAGTATAGTCCAACAATATTGAGGGGGAAATAGGACCAAAATTAATTCATTTGATATCTTAAATATATTATAATGTGTATTTAAACATTTTTATGAAGCCCAACCCAATCACATAGATCTCCGAACTTCGAGTGCGGGAAGCTTGTGGTGAAAATCGTTTATATGTCTTGAACGATATTTTCACATGGTCCAAAAACTCCTTGAAATCCACACCTTCGAATACTTTTACTACGAAATTCCCATTTGGTTTTAAAACTTTTTTTGCTAGATCTAATGCAGTTTCGGCCAAGTATACCGATCTTGCCTGATCCAAACCATAATTTCCCGAAATATTGGGTGCAGCGTCAGAAATGACCACTTGAATTTCCGAACCTTTCGTGTGTTCATTTATTAAATCTACCACACCATTATCGGTTATATCACCTTCCAGAAAGATTGCATTCTCCAACGGGTTTATATGTTCCAGGTCTATTCCAATGACCAATCCACTGGTCCCGACCATTTCTAGTGCCGCTTGTGACCACCCACCGGGGGCCGCACCCAAGTCCAACACAATATCGCCAGGGCGAAATATTTTGAATTTATTGTTAATCTGTTTAAGTTTAAATGCCGCTCGTGAACGATAGCCCTCGGCTTTTGCGCGTTTATAATAACCGTCATGTTTATGTGCAATTTGCCATTGCTTCGACATCAGGATCACGTTTGGATATGATTAAAGGTTAATAACTTTTAGCTTATTTACCGATGGACAGTGGCAGTGGCCGTGGCCGTGCTGTGTTATTGATGGACAGATACCTGGATGAATTAGCGAATGACAGATGCCGTGCTGTGTTATCGATTGACAGATACCTGGATGAATTAGCGAATGACAGATGCCATGATGAGTTATTGATTGATAGATGCCTGGATTAATTATAGATTAATTGAAACCTAGTTTTAAAGACAAATCCTGGAATCAACATATTATAAATTCATCACGGTATCTGTTCAGCATAAATCAATCACCGCCAAACATTAAATAATACGGCAAAAACCATACCAATCAATATAAATAACTACAAACCGATTAATATAAGTATTAGGCCACATATACATAAATTTAGGTTATCCATTGATATATTTTCAAGCCAAATAATAGAGATTCTATCCTAATCGGTGAAAGAACGTGCACAAGAAAGTGCAGGATGTGTTGGTATGATCAAAGAAGTCGAGCCAATCGATGATGAAGAGCAATATGATGATGATGAGGAATATGATGAAGAAGTCGAATTCACCCGCCGGAAACGAAAACAATACATCGTATTGGGTATGATTGTCATTATAAGTGTTGCATTATTGCTTTTTTATTTTTTACTAGTTAATCCATCTGGAGTTATGGATATCGTCCCCGGCGATCCTTTGGAGAATGATGAAAAGACGGGAATAATAATAAAAGCAGATGTAGTTTTACAAGGTACTGGTAAAGCTGACGGTGACGGTGGATTGGAAGTTAAATTTGGTTCTGAGACAACATATTCGGGTAAGATACCCATCACCAAAGGAATAGCTCGAAAAGAACTAAAATATAGCGATTTTGTTACAGAAAATGGAAATTATGAAATAATTATATCTTATGAAAATAAAGAAAGTTCAATTTACTTCAACGTAGACTGGGTGGTGGTAGATGCTGATATCGCATTAACGAATATGTCAAAATCAGAAGTGCGACCATTATCCCCAGGCACGGAACCATCACTAAACTTTACGGTATCTTTAAAAAATAATATTGGCAAAGATATAAGCGAGGTTAAACATCTCACCGTGGATGTAAAGTTATCTCTGGGTGGTTCTTCGTCGCCTTTTACAACAGATAGTATGGATGTCAAACCGGGTAGCAATAATCGAGTATTTCATACATTTAAATATTCAAGATCTGACAATATAACTGCAGAGGTAACAATAACCAATGATGATGTGAAATCAGTTTCGAAATATCGTTCGTTCACAATTACAAGCACAAATTACATCAATGCCCCGCCAATTGCCTATGGCGAACTGGACGATGATGATGGGATAATCTCACTGTCTACACTTGGTGATAGTGGGATAGCCAACTTTGACGCCGCAGGTTCTTTTGATCTTGATGGGGAAATTGTAAAGTATCAATGGGAATTCGATGATCGTTCCGATGATAATCTTGTAATAACCACTGAGCTAACGGTTTCGCATCAATATGTTTCAATTGGGACATACCATGTCACACTTACAGTGATCGATGATTCCAATCCTGCGGAGATCGATGACTATATGGAAGTAAACAGTCAAGGTGAATATCAAGGTGCAATAACCGTAGTAGTAAAACAATCCCCACTATGATCTAAATTTATTTTAAAATAATTTAAATTGTTATGGAAAGAGTATTATGTTTGTAAATAAAGGTATATTTAGAAAAAGACCAAACAAATCTCTTAGGTTTTTCAGATCATTTATCATATTATTAGTAATAATAAATATAATTTCATTAGTTCCGCGGGAGTCCGATGCGGCGCCCATACGCACTTGGGTTTCAATTGACCAATTCGAAAACCATGTTAAATCTGCAAACGTCAGGCCCGGTGAAAACATACCTGTTGTATTCTTTGGAAATATCACAGTGACCAAGAATGTGCGTGATAGGTTCAAACAAATATATGTATCATTAAAGGTGGAAGCGCCAGGTGATGGTTGGTTTGCCTCGATCTCGCCGCCAAGCCTTATTATTACACAATTGGAACTCAAGACGAAGTTTCAATTGTTTGTCACACCACCAATTCAGGCACTGCATTTATCCAATAAAGTTATTAATATCTCCGGTAGCTGGCAAGGCACACCGGGCGGTCAATACGAAACCACATACGGCGAGATCTCAACCGAATCGGTAGTTGTGATAGTAAGCCAATTCTTTAGGATGAACGTGTATGAAGAACCGGTCACACGCATAGTATGGCCAGGTGCAACTGTTGAATATGATCTCGTGATACAAAATTCGGGAAATGGCAGAGATGAATTTGAGATCAGTGTGGTTAATGAAGACAGCCTGATAAAATTAGGCTTTGCAGTTGAACTCAACGAAACACGGATCGATATCCTTGGTAGGTCTGAAGGCAGGGTTAGGGTGACGGTCCATGGTAAAAAACCGATCCTTGAAATTTGGAGGATCGCAATGACCGAGATCCAGATGAAGGTGAGATCTTTGGGTGCTGAACGAAATAATGTCAGGTATCTAAATGGAGTGCCCAAGGAAGCATCATTCTTTTATTATGAGAATGGCCCATACGTATCAGAGCCGGTCTGGGTCTTATTGATAATTCTAGTTGTTATAATCGTATTTTTCCGCTATAGATCTCGCAAACGATCAGAACGTATAATGAAGGCTCGGAAGAGAAAGAAAATATAATGTAATAATTGAAGTTTTGCGTTTTATCATATCAAGCTATCATATTGCTATTTTGTAGTCGAGCAGAGTTATTGTAGAGATGTAATCTTGATTTTTTATTGCCGGGTAGTAGTCGGGTAGTATTATTGTTGGACTGTAATCGAAATTAGATGTCGATGGGTAGTAGCAATGATGAGTCATTGATTGACAGATGCCTTGATCGATTATTGATTGACAGATGCCTTGATCGATTATTGATTGACAGATACCTTAATTGATTGTTGATTGACAGATGCCTTGATTCATTGTTGATTGACAGATACCTGGATTAATTGTTGATACACAGAAGCCGTGATTCATTGTTGATTGACAGATGCTGGTTTCTATTCAACATCAACACAACCCTGCACTGTTCAGCACCAACCCCGCCAGGTATCTGTTCAACATCAACTCAACCCGGCATCTGTTCAGCACCAACCCCGCCAGGTATCTGTTCAACATAAATTCATCACGGTATCTGTTCAACATCAATTAAGCTCGACTACAACTTAGCATCATACATCCAAACAAAAACAAAAAAGTACAGGTAATAACTTAAAACGATTGCAATTGCATTATTTAAGTTGGCGTCTACGTTTTAGTGTTCTGGTTCTAACTATAATCGCCAGGCCAACAAACGACATTATTAGAAAAGTTGGGTCAAACCCTGGTACTGAAGCACCTCTTTCTCGTATCTTGAAGTATTCTATTTGTGTGAGCGGGTTACCACTCTCTTCGAGAGACAGTGTTGATACAACCGAGACCTTGACGCCTGTAACTTTGTTCTTCCAAACATTCCATTCGATGGGAGTGTTAACTGTTAGCTTAATAACTTTTTCTTCCAACTCCTCCACATCTATTACACGTTGGCTGAGGGTAAGAACGAAACCTGCTTTGGTCAATTGCTCCTCGTTTTCAATATCGATCTCAAAGGTGTCTCGTATATTACCTTGGTTGATCACATGGACATTGTAAACCATCTGCTGTCCCGGACCCACTTCTTGATATTTTTTGGGTGCATTGATCTGGAACTTGTAGAATGAATCAATATCAATTCTCGCTTTTACACCATCGGTAGGTTGGACAGTACCATATAATCTACCGGGATACATAATCACTTTACCTGATACGACAACTTGTCCAACTACATTACGACTGGTATATAACGGTGCTTTTACGCTTACTTGAAATGTTTTTGCACCTGCATTGGTATTTGAGAACTCGATGGCGGATGGTGTGACAACAGCTGAGGTCCAGGTATCTGTTGCCTCTAATTGAACAATCGCAGTTGTCGCACTATTTACAACACAAGTTACTGTACCGTCAAAAGTAACTATACCTAACGAACCTGGTGAGACATCTGCAGTTTGTTGAGATTGAACCAGACCGATGGTCGCTATTGGCGTGAGGGTTGGGGCAGCTTCAGCCTCGTCAGGGACGCTCACCATAGTAATAAGCAGTCCAATCAACATAATTCCCATCATTATTCCGAATTTCATGTATCTTAATCTTTTCCTCATATTAATACACCTTTAAACTTTGCATATATTTACCCTGATATATTTCATTTGGTTGGCCAAAAGCTTGTAAAAGCCAACATAATATATATCTTTTTCCGTTTGCTAAACTGAAGGTTTTCTATTATTCAATATGTGTTTTGAATTATAAATAGAGATTTGTACGTTCATTGCCATAATATATAAAATTAACTGTGTTTTAGATCAGACATTAGAAATTATCTTTATTATATCATTATCTTGCAGTTCGTGGTCTGCGCCAATTACACGCTTGGTTCTTGCATCGATCGCACGTATGAATTTATTACCTAGATCGGTATGCACCTTGAATGCCAGATCTTTCGCGTTCGAGCCTCGGGGCATTAAATAAACATCGGGGAGCACATTACCATCATGGTCAGTTAATTTATGTTCATCTTCCACCGGATAGATTATGATCAGGTTCAATAATTTGAATACCGCATGCTCGACCAATTGTTGTATCCCCGTACCATGATTGCTTTCTATAATATGCTTGATCTTCTTTAATCCTTCGAGCTGTTTCTCGTTCAATTTACCGTCATCAACGATCTCAAATGTCTCACTTCCAAGTTCATAATCGATCAATTCTGCATTGCTTGCCCTGCGCAGGGCAAGTTCGGCCTCTGCACAAGTGGGTATTACGATGTAATCCTTTAACTCTTTAAGTTTTGCAATGTTTTCCGGTGGTGCAATATCGCATTTATTAGCGGCAATTATTATCGGTTTACTGTGAATACGGATCTTGTCCGCGATCTCTAACAATTCATCTTCCGACCACTTGCTCGGTTTATCGGATAGGTCGATGTTGCGAAGTGCCATAGTAACATGAGTTTCGTTTATACCCAAACCTGATAGGTTCTCGGCTAATATGCGCTCAAGTTTCTTACCATTAAGCTCTATCTGGCGTGATACTCGATGCCAATCCTTGAAAATTATTCCCTTGATCCAATGCGTGAGCTCGTGTTCGAGAAATTTCACATCTTCTAATGGGTCATGTGATCCCTTATCAACCGGATTACCTTCCAGATCGGTTCCGCCACTTGCATCGATTATATGTATCAGAGCTTCTGCTTGGCGTAGATCGTCCAGGAACTTATTACCCAGTCCTTTGCCCTTATGGGCATCTGGCACAAGCCCTGCAACATCAATGGCTTTAATCGGAACATATCGTGTTCCGTTCACGCATTTTGAGTTCTTCGGGTTACAGGTCAAGTCAAGTTCTAAATGCGGGCACTTCGCCTGGACATATGCAACACCACGATTTGCATCTATTGTGGTGAACGGATAAGCCGCTATTTCCGCATTAGCAAGTGTGATTGCCGAAAACAAGGTGGATTTACCCACATTTGGTTTGCCTACTATACCTATCTCCATTCTAGACCCCCGGAGGATACTGTAATGAGTTATAACTAATAATAGTTTTTTTATTGTTGAGTTTTGATGATTTTATGAATTGAACCGTAAATTGAAAATTTTAAATTTTAAATTGGAAATTTGAAAATTAAATTCCAAGCTCCAATGTTTAAAAACAAAAAAGGTTCTTGTCCACCGTAGGATGGCGAGGGATTAAAATAATTTATTATTGATCACGTTTCTTTTTTGTTTCCTTTTTTTCTTAGAAAAGATGAGTAACTAGCAAATTAATAAATATGCCTCTTCTCCCAATTTAGGGTGTGGCATAATCGGAACGTGAATTATAGCTACCTGGAAAACGAGCTGGGGAAAAATATATATTAAGATATATTTATTAAAGAATTTAAAAATATTTATCATATTTTATTTATGGAGTAATTTTAATGGAAATCACATTCTATATGAATAATACCCATTTTGGAGATTGGGCTTGTGGTTATATAATTCAAACATCATTTTTTGAAGGTATAAAAAAAATTAATGATGAAAAACCAAAATTACATCTAACACCAATATCTCAGATAGATTTATTAAAAATAAAAAAGTGTAAAGATTCAAGCAAAATAATGAAACAGATTTGGAAAGCAGATTATATGATTAAAGGAAAAGTAATTGGTGGAACAAGAAAAACATATGTGGGGCGCTGGAATAATGAACTTTTTAGAATTATTGTTGACTGTGGTATAATATTAACAATCGAAGTATCTGTACCTTCTTGGACGAATAGAATACCAGGATCCAGAAATAAAAAAATAAATGAATATCCAGAACCATTAAATGATAAATATCAAATGAATTTTGGTTTAGGCGATTACATTGAATTTCCTGCAATAATTGAGGCCACAACCTATGGAGAAGAACCATAATTATTATCAAAAAAAATATCAGGATGAATTTTTTCTAACAGAAAAAAATCCCAAATTTGAAGTTTCAGTTCCTCCAGATAAAAAATCAAAGAGGAGGAGATCACAATTAGATTCTAAAAAAAAAGAGAGCTATCCATATGTTCTTTTGTATAAACTACTAAAAAGTTCTAATAGAGACGAAAGAAGCTCTGGGGCAATTTCTATAAACAAGTGCAAAAATGGAAAAAAGGTTGATTTATATTCAATAGCATTAACAGATGAAGATGCATTAGTAAGGGGGAATGCACTAATTAGTATATCAGGATTGAAAAGAAAAAATAAAGAAATAATGGAATTAGTTAAGAATTGTATTGATGACGAAGATGAAAATAATAGATTTATATCCAATATATTATGTGAAAATTGGATAAAAAGAAATAAAAAGAAACATTAAATAGATCCGTGCTAAGCAGTGCAAAGGGGGACGAACAAAACCGGTTTTATTAATGATAACGGAATTGGAAATTGAAGATTGGAGAATGCAATATCAAAAATCGAAATTAGGGGTCAGATTAGGGTTGGGTAAACAGGATAATTGGTTTTTACCAGCGTTATTGTAATTACCCCGACTCCTCTCGATAATACAACGGTAATGAACAATAAATACTCAAATCCATATCCAGACCCCCGACCCCTGATTTAACCCACACACTCCATAATTCACACACTCACACACTCTCAAATCATCACTCGTCAATAATTATTCAAATCACCAGAAACATTAATACACCAAGACCAAATTACATATCGAAACCTTGGTGATTTTATGCCAGAAGTAGTTAATCGATTTTTAAAATATGTTAAGATAGACACCCAATCACAACCCGATGTTGAGGATAGATACCCCAGCACCGAGAAACAAAAAGACCTATGCAAGATCCTGGTTTCCGAGCTGAAGGAATTAGGCATGGAAGCGGAGATGGACCATTACGGTTATGTTTTCGGCACTCTACCAAGTAACTCGGATAAGGATGTACCGACCATAGGCCTGCTCGCACATGTTGATACCTCGTCGGATGCGCCAGGGGCCAATGTGAACCCACAAATCACGGTCTATCGGGGTGGTGACCTGACCTTGGGTAATGGTATTATCATCCACGAAAACGATAACCCGGAGTTAAAGAATTTTGTTGGCAAGGAGATAATTACCTCGGATGGCTCCACATTACTGGGAGCTGATGATAAGGCCGGGATAGCTGAGATCATGACCGCAGTGCATTATTTGCTTGACCATCCGGAGATAAAACACGGTACAGTTAAGATCGGTTTTACACCCGATGAGGAGACCGGCAACGGTACAAAATATTTCGATGTGAAAAAATTTGGCGCAAAATTCGCCTACACGGTAGACGGCGGCGGTATGGGTGAGATAGAGAATGAGACCTTTAACGCATCCTCGGCAACATTCAAGATCGAAGGCATTGGCGTTCATCCGGGTACAGCTAAAGGCAAAATGGTCAATGCGATTCGGATCTTATCCGAGGTTATTGCAATGATCCCACAAGCAACTGCACCGGAGACCACCGAGGGCAGGGAAGGTTACTTGCACGTTCATAACGTGAAAGGTGCGGTTGATGGCGCCGAGGCAAAGTTACTGATACGCGACTTCACCAAAGAGGGTATGGAGAACAAAAAATATTTCTTGAGCAAGGTTCGCGACCTATTGGAAGAACGTTGGCCAAAGGCAAAGATCGTACTTGAGATCAAGGATTCGTACAGTAACATGGTAGAAGTTCTCAGCCAATATCCCGGTGTAGTGGATCATGCCATGGAAGCCACGAAATTGGCGGGGATCGAGCCAAAACTTGCACTGATACGAGGCGGCACCGACGGCTCGCGCTTGTGTTTTGAAGGGTTACCAACACCAAATATCTACACGGGCGGGTTCAATTTCCACGGTGTACGTGAGTGGATACCAATTTTCGCCATGGAAAAGGCTGTTGATACAATTGTAAATGTGATAAAACTGTGGCATGACAAAAGCTGAGCTTTATATATCAAAAAACCTCTAATGGTGCTTTAATGGAACAACGAGACGACTTGCCGATTTTGAAGATCATGGTTCCAACCTCTGGACCAGTGCCAGCTTCGGAGAACGCGGAATATATACTAAATATCGTAAAAAAACTTAATGCAGAAGCATTAATAGTTCATATTCGTGATAAAGGCGAGAGCCGTGAAGGCGATCTTGCCCTGGATATATTCGACCGCGTAGCACGCGAAATTAACGCAAGTATACAACTAAAACCAGCCATTGGCGAGATCTCGCAGACCATTATCGAGATCGCAAAGTTCGAAGATGTCGACCTAATAATTTTAGGCGCCACCGAAGGCCGGAATGTTTCCACCTGGATTATCGATAAAATTATTAATAAAACTGATATACCTGTTGTTATTATCCCATGGCGACACGATCGAAACATATTTAAGGAAACGATTTCTGCATGATCGCCAGTACCAAACATCTTACACTTAATACGTTATGGGCCAGTAGCTTAGCTTGGTTGGAGCACCCGGCTGATAACCGGGAGGTCGCCGGTTCAAATCCGGCTTGGCCCATTTAATCTTTTTCCTTGATTTATATTTAATAAATGACACTGAATTAGCGTAAAATGGTGTAAACATGAAAAACATAAATCGTTTAGCAGCAATTTTTACAGTGATCATTATCCTAATTTCCGGACTGTCGATCAATTCTAAAGATATAGGCGCAAAAAATATAACTGCAGTTTATCCGGACTACCTACCAATTCAATTGCCGGAACCAATAATGATCGACACCCAGGCACCATTCATTGTGGATGATGTGTTAGATTCAATTCTAAAGAACAAACTGGAAGATGTGAAGAATGATACTTTGCTTGAAATTATCGTACAGTTCAAAAATAAGATCACCGCAAATGATATTCAAAACCTCCTGGAGCTAAACTTTCAGGTTGTCAGGAAATATACTGTGATTTCGGGTGTATACTGCATTGGCACCAAAGGTGCAATCGAGACACTGGCTGAGAATGATCGCGTCTTTTGGATCGAACTCAATGAGCAATTAGAATATTCCATGCAAGAAACAACAACAGTTATCAACGCTACAAAAGTGTGGAACTCGGATATATTGAATTTCAACCAACAAAATCTTGACCGTATTGACGGCACAGGTATTACAGTGGTTGTACTTGATTCCGGAATAGATGCTGGCCACCCGGATCTAGATTACGGTACAAAGACTATCATGAACTTGAAATCCGACAACGGCAACCCGCCTTGGATCGAAATGGAAAACAGCGACACTTCCTCCGGTCATGGCACACATTGTGCAGGTACTGTATCTGGTAATGGTGATGCCTCGGGTGGCGCACGGCGTGGTGTTGCACCAGGGGCGAACTTGATCGGTTTAAGTGTAGGTGAAATGGTATTTATAACCGGCGCTATCGGTGGGCTTGATTGGGTGTATACACATTCCATGCCTGGTAGTAATTCATATAACATCCGAGTGGTGTCAAATAGCTGGGGTGCTGGTGGTGGCGAATATGATCCTCAGGATTCCATATCACAGGCCGCCGAAAAGATCACTTATGAAAATAATGTGGCGGTAGTATTCGCAGCCGGCAATTCCGGTGGTGATGGCTCCGACATTCAATGCTCGAATTACGGCAACACTCCGGCGATCATTTGTGTGGCGGCTTTGGAACATAATGGCAAAGGTGTGGCTGAATTTAGTTCACGAGGCCAGGCAGATCTAAACGGTACTTGGCCCGATGTGGGATCACCGGGGGTTAGGATCTGGTCAACAGCTGCAAGGAGGACATTGATATCAACCATGGACAAAAATAAGAACAAAGGTGATTTTAACCCCTATTATTTTGCGATCTCTGGCACATCAATGGCGACGCCACATATAGCAGGTATTTGTGCATTGTTATGGCAGGCTTACCCTGGCCTGAGAACTTCCAATTTTCATGAGGACTATAATGGTGAGGATTACCCTGACTGGTGGAACCTGAGTAATACAATGTTGCATGAGGTTGAACTTATTCTGGAAGCGGCAGCGGATTATATTGAACCTGATGGTGAAAATGGAGTTCCCGAAGAGGGTGGAATTGGTTGGACCGGGGAAAAATACGATTTTGCCCAAGGATATGGTCTGGTCATGGTGGATCGTGCGGTGGCAATTGCATTAACCCTTAAAGAGTTGAGGACACGTGACTTTGACCATGATGGCGTTTATGATTACCCCGCCGCTACGGTAAAAGATGCAATAAGACAGTATAACAACATTACGATGAAAAATGAAATAACGAGGGCCACAGATTCTTTAGAAACTCAATGGAAAGGAGATTGGGTTAGATTTAATAACCAGACCACTAATGTGATCCCATATTATACAGATGAATCTCATTTTATTTATATACCCGAGCAAGCAAAAACTTTGATATTAACACTCTCTTTCACAACTTTACAGACCAACCGCCCACAAATTGGCACATTAAGTCTGGTGATCGATGCAAATAAAGATGGTGACCCGGATTGGTCTCAACCGATCAACGCAGATGAAAATAAGGTCAGCGTTATAGATCTGGATTCATCAGAATTATCAGGTTCAAAAGGTGATGTATGGGTGTTTAATATTCGTGGTCACGGTATTGTATTTCCAATAATCAATATTATAAAAGAAAGCCAGTACTATGAGGCACGAATACCATATACTGCCTCGGCTGTATTGATCCTCGACCAAAGTGGCAGTTCAAATATAACAATTGAATATTCCAATCTACTGGCGGCATATGGTCAATGGGAATTTGCCGAACCGTCACCAGAGTATTCTAATATTACGATCACCATGGAGCGATTCGAATTCGACCTTTCACAAGTACAACCAATGGAAAAACTACCTATAGTATCTGAGAAAGAAGAGCAATATATTTGGCCCTGGATCTTAATTGGTTTATTATTACTTCTGATTATTCTAGCATACCTTTATTCTCGCCGGAAAAAGAAACGATCACAAACGATCGGAAACGAGCAATAGAGAAGGAAATCATTATCTAATTTAATCTCTTAATATTTTGATTTGTCTAAACGATCTAGTGAAATCATATAAAATATCCTAATTTGATTTTCAACCAACTAGAACCTGGAAAAAAGGAGACAGTTTTGATGGAACAATTGGAACAGCAAATATGCGATATTTGGTCAGAATTTCAACCGGAAATCGCGTTTAAGTGTGGAAATGAGGATATGGCAGGTAAATTCTTCATACCGAACGAGGAGAATATCCAACAATTATTGGAAAGAATATCTGAATTAAAGGTTGCAACCATCGATAGTGTCAACCATGGAGTATTGAACTGTTTGGAAACCATGTTACAAGTAGAAGAGCCCCATAATGTGCTATGGAATGCACTGTGGGCATATTTTGGTTATCTTGTCAAAGAGGGTGTAAATCAAGAGCACATGACAGCTTTGACCAGGGACATCATATCTGCACTGGGTACTGTGTACTCGCGTGTAAGCACGAAAAAATGGTCCATGGAGCTTAAGATCATCACGGTGAATAATTATTTGGCATTATTAGGAATTATTGATTCCATCCAGCGTGAGAACCGTGAACTGAAACCGATCTTTTCCGAACTGCAAGATGAGTTGAAAAAATATATGAAAAAGTTTTCTGTGCCCGAGATCAAGAACGGTGTTTTTTCAGAAGTATATCCCCTCCTCGAAAAGAAGGGCGGTAATATTGGCCGTAAAGAAGTTTACCCTGACATTCTCAAACATATTTGGGGTTACCTTGAGACGCCCATGGAGATCGAAAGCCAGGCACTTTTCTGGTTGAACGATGAGCGGCCAAAACTTAAGATCATTACAGATAAATTGGCAATGATATACAATGTCGACCCCAACATAGAATCTATTAGTTCGGAAATGACCAAGCGTAATGGTGTCAAAGAAAAGGCGCTGCTGGAGCTTATCAAAGAAATTCGGGGACCCTTGAAACGGGTGGTCGAGAAAAATATCGTGCAGATCACCCCCAAATATGATACCAGGTTAATGGAGACACCGGCATATCTTTTAAATTTCATTTCAACGGCGGCAATGACGCCATTTGATCTATTCACCGATAAACCGTTCAATATCTTTTTCGTTACAACAAATAAGAAGCAATCACCACCAACGAGTATTTCGGACCTATTCCTGTTGATCATTCATGAAGAATTCGGACATTGTGTGCATTTCTCGAACTCGTCCACTAAGTTCCGTGCCAAGCCTAACGTAATTGAGTTACTTTATACCAATTTGGCATTACCTATAAGCGATGGCATTTCATTCTACCGTGAGTGGGAAGCCTGGATACTGTTAAATAACTTGATCTCAAAGCCCGAGTCCGATCTGGACACAGCAGAAAAGGAGCTCATTAATGTGATAAGATTGCATAATGACCCGAACCTGTTCTTGATGGAATTCGAATTCACCATCTTACGTTGGCGGGTCATACGGTTTTTACGGGCTATTGGTGATGTTCGTATAAACATGCATAAACAATCACTCACCGAGTTCATAAATTGGGCGGCCGAATACTCGGGGTTATCAAAGAAATTCATCTTTGACCAAATATTTCTATTCCAGGTAAGACCGGGGTATGCACCATGCTATTCTATTGTTGGTAATAGTATCCAAATTTTACAGACCAAGGCAAAAGAACGCGGTCGGTCAGAGATCGGTTTTAATACTTTTGCATCCTCGTTAGGTTTCCCTACACGGGCAGTGTTCGAACAAAAGTTGAAAGAATTCTAGGGTCTGTGAAAAGGTTTTTATTTTAAAATCATATTCTATTGTTTAACAAATGATTATTAATACGCAATTGCGGGGGTAGCCAAGCCTGGTCAAAGGCGATAGACTCAAGATCTATTCCTTAGTGGTTCGAGCGTTCAAATCGCTCCTCCCGCATATTTTTTTATTAATTTATGATGAATAGTCTATAGAGTCAAGAGTCTAAAGAGTCGAGAGTCAAAAAAGTTTTTAGGCGCTAGTTGCCAGTGTAAGATCATTACACTGAAAACTCAACAAAAGTTATTATCAGAATTCTAACCCCGATCAAATGATAACTGACAACTAACAAATAGGGAATTAAATGGCCATTTCCATTCCCCTGCTCAGCCATAATAAATTGCATTCCCCAATCCCATAATCATCACCAACCGATCACATTCCCATATTCAGTAATAATGAATTGCATTCCCCTCTTTACATTCTTACTTTTAACTTTTAAAATTTTACTTTTGAAATTTGACTTTAAAAAAATGTGTCGATCATTATTCTTTTTACGAAGCATTTTTTTATAGTTTATCTTGATATCCCTAGATATTAACATTTATTATTGCATAAACTATTAGGTTTCTAATTAATGTACATTGTAAGGGGATGTTAATATCGAACAAAACAATTGTCCTGATTGTAAAAGGCCACTAGAATGGAGTGAGGTAAATAAGCAGTGGTATTGTCAAAAATGCGAATTATTCTTTCAACCCGGGAATAATACCCCCAGGCATACTGCAGATCATCTTGGCGAGGAGATCGGAAAATTTCTAAAGCCGACTGGGCCCAAACATACTACTTATTATTGTAAAAAATGCAGTGCACCTTTAAACTGGATCTCGGAATATAATCGTTATTATTGTTATTCATGCAGGATATATCTTTGAAAAGTATTATTAATTATTCATGTTCTCCGATATCCATCATTAAACCAATGGCCATTGCCATGCGGCGGTCTAGAGTAATATTAGGATCTTGATTTAGATCTATAAAATAAGTGTCACCAATTATTTGGAATTTTTCTATCACAGTACCAACCGGGTTGCCGCGCAATAGAATGTCATATTTATATGGTAAGGCTTTGAAGATGAACTTTCTAATGAACCAACTAATGCCTCCACGCTCTTTGATCATTCCGATCTCTTCTCTATTTGCATTATGTATTAACCATTCATCTTTTATCATGGATTTTAGGCCTTTTCGTTTTAATATACCCAGTAATTCGCCACTTTGCGAATCCGTGACCTGATACGACCCTGAAAAATCCAGGATCTGCTCTTGTTTGACCTTCAACATTTCTGTGCCCATACTTTCATCTGAGAATATTCTGATATCTTCTTTAAGTTTCAATAATTTTTGATGGCAAAACCCGATCGGCCTACCCGAACCATCTTCAAGAAAATATTTATTCCCTAAAGAAAGTTTCTTCTGTTTAACAACTAAATTATTTCCTCTTAACATTTGTTGTGCTAAAGTCTCACTACCTTGCGAAGTAGCTGCGGTTCCAGAATAATTCGGATTAGCTTGCATAATATCATCACCTTTTTTTATTTCTTATATGTATGGGGGTTATTCTATAAATATATTTCAATAATTGTACTGAAAGTGTGAGGAGAGGGGGCCAACTATAAGTTATTAAATAGAATATGGCAAGTGTGAGGTTTGAGTACGCACACGAATTTCATTCGCTCGCTTGAGGTGAGAGGGTAAATGAGATCTCATATCTTAAGGAAAGTGAGTAGAGGACGGAAACTTTTTGGCTGTTACCTGCGGAAACTTTTTGGCGGCGAGCTGTGCTAGCTCACCCCTCACAAAAAGTTTTACGGTCATCCCAAAACTCGGGGTGAGCCTGCTCGTTCGCCGTTTATCCCTGACCATCGGTCTCATCTACTTCGCAAAAAGGCTAATGGTCACCTCAAACCTCAAGGTTGCGCAGCAACCGTACTCACACCTCAAACCTACCAAAACAATAATAAAGCAGAAAAGAGCCACCGGAGGGATTTGAACGGAAACTTTTTGGCTGTTACCTGCGCTGGCTTACCCCTCACAAAAAGTTTTACGGTCATCCCAAAACTCGGGGGTAAGCCTGCTCAGTAACCGTTTACCTCGGACCTTCGGTCTCATCTACTTCGCAAAAAGGCTAATGGTCACCTCAAACCTCAAGGTTGCGCAGCAACCGTACTCACACCTCAAACCTACCAAAACAATAAAAAAGTAGAAAAGAGCCACCGGAGGGATTTGAACCCTCGACCTACACCTTACCAAGGTGTCGCAATACCAGTCTATGCCACGGTGGCATGTATGCAACCTTAATATATATTCAATATAAATATTATTTGATTATAATACCCAAAAAATATTATCTCATTATTACTATGCCTTTCTTGTGAGATACATGATGAACGAAATGTCAGTGAATGATCGAATAGAATTGATCACCAGAAATACTGAAGAGACAATATCATTGGACGAATTAAGGTCGCTGCTCGAGAAAGATCGGAATTTGACATCATATGTGGGTTTCGAACCATCCGGACTAGTACATTTAGGCTGGCAGATCGTGGCGAACAAGATCAAGGATCTGAACGATGCAGGGGTCGAAATGACCATATTCCTGGCAGACTGGCATGCGTTCATTAATGATAAGTACGGCGGTGATATAGATAACATTCGCATCTGTGCGGAGTACATGAAGGATTGTTTTATTGCGCTAGGTGTGGATATGAGCAAGACCAGGTTCGTGTACGCGTCTGAATTGATAGATAATAAGAGCTACTGGGAGAAGGTACTGCGTATTGCCAAAAACGCATCACTTGCACGTATCAAGCGGTCCATGACCATCATGGGCAGGAAAGAGGGCGAGGGCGATACCGACTCGTCGAAGTTCATATACCCGTCCATGCAGGCGGCCGATATATTCGAGCTTGGTGTGGATATTGCATATGGCGGTATGGACCAGCGAAAGGCGCACATGCTGGCCCGTGATGTTGCCGAGAAACTGGGCTGGAAGAAACCAATTGCACTGCATACACCGTTGTTGATGAGCCTGACCGCCTCGAACCGGATGGACATGACCTTGACCGATGCAAAAATGTCTAAAAGTGACCCCGATTCATGTTTATACATCCATGACACACCGGAAGATATACAGCGCAAGCTTCGAAAAGCATACTGCCCAGAAGGCATCGCAGAGGAAAATCCAATGATCGATCTGTGTAATTATATCATCTTTGCAAAACAAAGCACGTTTACCATCGAGCGCCCTGACAAGTTCGGCGGCGATCTGGTACTGACATCACCACGCGAACTGCGCGACACTTTCGAGGACCGACTGCTGCACCCACAGGACCTGAAGAATGCGGTGACAAAGAATATCATCGACCTTCTTGAACCGGTACGCGAGTATTTTAGTGCACACCCCGATAACCTGGAGAGTGTGCGAAAGCTGGAGATCTCAAGATAAAACCGGAACAGTTTATTTAGCAATAACACAAAATGAAAGGAAAGAATTTATACATCTAACCCATTTACATATTATTATTTCAAAAAGCTCTAACTCATTTAGCAATTATAGGCGGAGGTGAGATCTATGATGGAAAAAATGTATAATGATAAGAAAACCTTAAGCTTATTAGTAATTTTGAGCCTTTTTTTAAGTATGTTTTTGATCTTTGTGATGGTTAATGATGAACCAAATGCACAAGGTGCCCGGGCTTCCGATAATGAACCAAATAATACATTCCCCGGAGCAATAGTCCTCATGAACGATTCGGTCGAGGGCGAGGTTACGGACCTTGATGATGTTGATTTTTACAAGGTTACACTTCTACCTGGCCAGACCGTGGAAATACGGTTTGAAGCGCACTCATTTTCACAAATGAACCTGTTATTAAAGTTTTATAATTTAAATGGTGACGAGCTTTGGACATTTGGGGCAATACACCCGGGTGAAGTTAAATATTATAATTATACCTTGAACCGCACAACTGAAAGCCCGTATTATATTGGTATCCGGCCCGAAGGGACTGGCAATACATACACGCTAACGACCTCGATCAGATCACAAAATGATGCAGGTTCGGGCACGGATGCTCCCGACCAGATAAAGGACGCAACCCAGATCTTCGGTGGAACCACTAATGGTTATTTGGCCGGGATCGACCGCTATGACTATTATATGATAAAGGTGGGTCCAGGTAGGATCATCAATTTTAATCTATCTACCAAAAAGAACAGCAGCCCGGTTAGTTTTTATATCTATAACGATACAAAATATTTTAAAATCAAATCGATACCAAGTGTGGCCCAAAACATGTATGTCAAATACCAGTACACAACGAATTCCAGTGGAACATTTAAATTTTACATTGGTGTGAACATACCGTTAGGTGGAAAAAGTAATTACAGTATTTCTTTAGCGCTCCAGTTACAAGATGACGCGACCTCATATCAAGACGCGGGCGATAACCTGTCTGCGGCGCTGTTGTTATCCAAACCAGGCAATTACACTGGCTGGCTTGGTGGTGGTAAAGCTGGCATAGATGTTGTGGATGCGTATTTTTTCACTGTTCCGCCAGGTAATCATAGTATCAACATCAACATAACCCAGAGCCCCATGCTCAACATCGTGGTTTATATATACAACGATCTATTAAAAAACCTAGAAACATTCAACCCATCCACAGGTGCGAGAGTATATCTCATTGTAAATATCAGCACATCGATATCATCCAATATCTCTGTCAAGCTCATGACAGACCCAGGCATAACCACATCGGGTGAATATAATCTCGAATATTCCATTCAGAAGTCAACTCAGCCACCCAAACCTACCGATGGAGATAAGGATGGCCTGCCCGATACATGGGAAGTTGAGTATTTCGGCAATACAACAAAATACGGTGCCAGCGATGACCCTGATTCCGATGGTTTCTCAAATCTGGATGAATTCAAAGCAAAAACCGACCCCATGAATAATTTGAGCTACCCCGCTAGTGGGTTCAGCCATTTAACAACCGAAGCTTGTAAACGCACATATAAAGACGCTGCATCGGATGTGTTCTATTGGTCCGGCACACACGATGAACCCACAGAACAGATCGATATAATCGCAACTGAGATCATTGACAGCCCGAATTATGATATTCTGGTGTTGGAGTCTGCTCGTGTGGATGATACACTTATTGTGAAATTGAAGATCTCCGGCAAAGTGGAGGACCTAGGCGGCACAGTAGCATTTGATGATGGTTCTAATATATCTGGCACATTCTATTCCGTCTTTTTCGTTAACACTACATTTAAGGAGACGAAGTTCGATGACACAGACCTGCCGAAATCTATTATAACATCAGATCAATTGATACCTGCATTTCTGTTATATTCCAACAACACGTTTATCGGTTCACCCGGCACCGTTGGACAAAAACTGGATTCAGATAAAACTCTGCAATGGCATATTCCACTTGACGAGATTACAGAATTGAACACGGACTTCGGTTTGTACGGCTTTGTTTATCATTTTGAGATGATAAATAACAGCACAACCCGCACCCGCAATACCAGATCATTTCGTGCCTACTCGGATTCGGTTGGCGTGGGCTCCGATGTGTTGAAACCGGATATTGTAACTGAAGTTGTAAAAAAGGTAGTTATCATCGATGACCATAAGATAGATGTTTCAATTACCACCGACGGTTCGGGTGGGAATGTAATAATTAATAAAGCTGACAAACCGAATATTACTATCCCGGAGAACCATGGCGATCTGGGGATATATATAGACATCAACTTTATCGGCGGACCACAGGCGAACGAGATCTTCTTTACGATCGAATACAACGATTCCAGTGTGCCCGAGGGGTTTGATGAGAATAATATCAAGGCCTATTATTTTAATGAGACCAGCAATAAATGGGAAAAGATCGCGGATAGTGGTGTTTGGGCTAATAATAATACGATCTGGGCACGCCCAAAACATCTAACGATATTCACAGCGTTGGCAGAACCTGATGCAAGTGATCCAACAGATGATGGTGACCGGAATAACTGGATGGCAATTATTCTGGTTATGATCGTAATAATTGTGGTTGTAGTTATTGTTTTAGGAATGTTTGTTATGCGTTCACGAAGTTCGGCAAAACGCCGCCACACTGGGACATCGAGCAGTAAAGGCAGACCACGGCGGGCTTTATCGCCTAAATTCTTCGAATGTCCGCAATGCGGTGAAAATATAGAAATACTTGACTCGGGCGAAGATAAGGTGCTGCTCCAGTGCCCGGAATGCGGTTCCAAGGGAAAGGTCGACAACCCATATCTGGGTATGGATAGGAAACATAAAGATAGAGATAGAGAACCAGAATATGGTGACGAGCGTAGACCCAGCGATCACGACCGTGATTATGATCGCGGCGATCGGGATCAGCGCCAACGCGGCTATCCGGATTCAGGACCAAGAAGACGTAGCCAGGATCATGATCATTACGGCGATAGATCCGGATCTGAATTTGAAGAGGATATCGATTATAAGCAACCAACACGGCGCCGAGAAAACGTTTCTGACCATTATGATCGCGAAGATAAAAAAGAAGAGACCGACGAGGATTACGAATATAAGACCTGTCCTAAATGCAGAAAAAAGATCCCAATCCCCTATGTTGAAGAGGAAAAGGTTGTAATAAAATGCCCAAATTGCGGTGCTAAAGGTAAGGTTAAAAATCCATACATTTGATCGCATTATACATTATTTATTATACCAGATATTTTCGGAGAACAAACATGGCCGGTTCAAATAAAGAGCTTTTTGACACTGCCGAGCATATAGCAGAACGGTTCAAAGAACAGAAATTTAATAAAGTTTTGATAATCTCGCATATCGATGCAGATGGTTTGAGTGCGGCAAGTATTGCATCCACTGCGTTACAACGCGAAGGACTGGCATATGAGATCAAGTTCATTAAACAACTTGATGAGGCAGTTATTGCAGATCTGAAGGGAGTTTTGGGTAGCTCGGGTGCAGCCGATCTTGGCATTTTGTTTTGGTTCATGGATCTGGGCAGCGGTATGGTGAAAAATATTAGCCAGTTTAAACCCGTGATCACCGATCATCACGCACCCAGCCTGGATAATTATGACGTGCCAATACAAGCACGAACAGATCTTTTAAGCCTGGGTGATGCACTCACTAAACAAATTGACGAGTTCCACCTTAACCCACATCTATTTGATCTTGACGGAACATTCGATATTTCAGGTGCGGGCACGGTTTATCTGGTGGCTCGCGCATTAAACCCAAACAATACTGACCTGGCACATTTGGCGGTGATTGGTGCGGTTGGTGACCTGCAGGACTCAATGTTCCGGCGATTAACGGGTACGAACCGTAAGATCCTGGAGGATGCGGTAAACGTAGGAAAGATCGATGCTAAAACCGATATCAGTTCGTATGGTCGCGAAACAAGGTCGCTTCAAACACTGCTCATGTATACTATAGACCCAGATATACCGGGATTGTCAATGAATGAAGTTAATTGCATTAAATTCCTTAAAAAACTGAACATACAATTAAGTACCGACGGCAGGCCGCGGCATTGGGTTGACCTAACCATCGATGAACGTCGGTCCATCTTATCCGAGCTTATGGAATTAATGCTTGCAAAAGGTATTGGTCACAAAGAAGCTAATCGTTTGTTTGGCGAGGCATATATATTACCCGATGAAACGGTAGGCACATCATTACATGATGCAAAAGAATTCGCAACACTGTTGAACTCATGTGGCAAATATAACCGGCCCGAAATTGGGCACAATATCTGTCTGGGTGACCGTGAAGAACAATTAAAGAGTGCATATCAATTATTGAAAGAACACAGAAGTATCTTAATGAATGGCATGCAATTCGTAAGAGGTCTGGGCATAAACGACCATGGTGCGATCCAATATTTTGATGCCGGTGATAAGATACCAGACAATATTATTGGTACTATAATCAATATGATCCTCAATAATGTTGAGGTAGACCAAAATAAACCTTTATTCGGATTTGTTCTGGCGGAAGAGGGTGACCGTTTAAAAGTCTCGGCACGCACCACACGTGACTTGGTGAAAAAAGGGTTGAACCTATCAACGGTCATGAAACAGATCAGTGATATATTCGGCAGTGGTAGTGTTGGCGGTGGCCACGATATCGCCGCAGGTGCTACAATTCCACTGGGAAAGCAAGAGGAGTTCCTCAAATATGCGGATGAAATAGTTAAAGAACAATTTGGAATCCAAAACATCTAACTGGAGTGTGTAAATTTGAAAACTATTGGCATAATTGGCGGTACAAGCCCCGAATCAACGGTTTACTATTATCAATACATAACCAGGGAATATACGGCACGTTTTGGCGATCACGGTTATCCGCCGATCATTATATACAGCGTCACGTTCCAGAACTATCTCGACTGGGGCCGTGGTGGTGATTGGAAAGCCATTGAAGACGATCTGGTGGAAAAGATCACCGCACTCCAGCACGCAGGTGCACAGTTTGCGATCATCGCAACCAATACTTTGCATTATTTATACGATAGCGTGGTTTTGCGTGTCCGGATCCCGGTACTAAGCCTGGTTGGTGCGGTCTGCGAGCACGGACGAACACTGGGTGTCGAGAAACTCGGGTTGTTGGGAACGAAATTCACCATGAACAAAGAGTTTTATAAAAACGCACTGGCGAATGTGGGAATAGAGACACTGGTGCCGGAGCGAAAGGAAGCGCAGATCGTTCAAGATATCATCTTCAAGGAGCTTACAAGTGGGATCATAAAGACCGAGTCAAAAAACAAATTACTGGACATCATAAAAGGTCTCGAGGATCGTGGAGCAGCGGGTGTGATCCTCGGCTGCACCGAACTGCCGTTGCTAATTAAGCAGGAAGACCTGGAAATACATGTATTAGACACTTCCCAGATCCATGCAGAGGCAGCGCTTAAGTATGCCATGGAATCTCTATGATTAAGACCACTACGATTATATAATAAATAAAATCGTTTGGGGAAGGGGGACCATTGCTATGAAATATTGTTGAAAAACATTTGGTGAGGGGAGATATAATAAATATTTATGATTAGGTTATTTGAAAAGGCAAATTGAAAAATGCAAAAGTTAAAAGTGATTTTTAAAAACGGCGAAAATCTCCGTATAAGGCAATTTTATACACAAAATTCTAATCATAGCTTGTCATTATTCCATAGGTCAAGATATTGATATCTATAATAATGAACGATCGAACATTTCATGAATAAGATAAAATAAGATATGAGATATTATTTTGGATAGGTATGATAATCTAACGAGAGGCACAGGGGGTTATTTAAAAATGAATCTAACAAGTAAATCCATGAAGGCAATAATGATCTGTCTATTACTGATATTGATATCGAGTTCCATATCGTTTCAAGAGATAGAAAAAACCAATTCACAAAAACATACAAGCATGCAGTTCTTGAATACTTTGGGACCTATACACCCTGAGCCGGATAACGATTTTACTGGCGCCTCGTTAACCACACGGTCAACAAGGTATCTCGAGGACATTATTAGTCTCGATTCCGGTACGGTCCAGTTAACAGTTATCAGCGGCGATGCTTATGATAATAATTACGGCAATATAGGTGGCGGAACACCGCTGTCAACTGGTGATATCGATAATGATGGTTTTGAAGATATGATGATCGGTTGCCCGTTTGCAGATGGGCTCAATGAGAATATAGGTAATGCTGGTCATGTCATGGTGATCTTCGGTGGAAATCAAACACATCCCTACACTGTATATGACCAGGCCAAGAATAATCCAGATAAGATCGATCTGGTGATCCACGGCGGTGGTGGCAGCGATCTGCTGGGTTATGCAACTACCTGTGGCGATATTGACGGCGATGGTTTCGACGATATGATAATTGCCGCCCCATGGGGTGACAGTAAAAATAACGGGCGCACTAATGCCGGTGAGGTTTATGTATTCTATGGCAGACCACGGAACGAATTTAGTAATAACATAAACCTTCGAACCACCGCACCTGACCTTATGATCCTGGGTGCCTGGGGAGGTGGTTGGCCCAACTATGAACTAGCAGGGTATTCGGTGGCGGTTGGCAATGTAATGGGTGATAGCCGCGGAGATATACTCATTGGTGCAATATACTCTAACCCGGCCGGAAGAACCAATGCGGGAAGGGTTTATATCATTAAGGGTGACACCAGAGGTAACCTGGGTAACGAGATCGATCTGCGGACTGGCGCAGATGTTACAATAATTGGTGCGAAATCTGGTGATATTGCAGGCAACAGTGTTGCAGCTGGCGATGTAAACGGTGATGGCCGTGATGATATTGTCATCGGTTCATACCTGGCCAATATCGTTGTTGGGCAGGATGCCGGAAAAACGTATTTGATCTATGGCAAGCAGACATTATCTTCCACGATTGATTTAAACACTAGCGCTGATACAATCATAAATGGTGCAGGTTTTAGGGATTATTCTGGCTACAAGGTTGCAGTGGGGAACATTAACGGTGATTCATATAACGATATTTTTGTTAGTGCTCCCTGGGGTGACGGGCCAAATAATGCCCTTCGCAATTGCGGAGAGGTATATGTTATCTACGGCTCGGCAACCATACCTGCAACGATAAATACTGCTACAAATGGTCAAAATATTATTATATATGGTGAGAACCAAGATGATGTATTTGGTTATTCGCTGGCAACAGGAAATGTCAATAATGACAAATATGACGATGTTTTGATCGGTGCAACATTGGGTGATGGTCTCCAAAATGGAGCAAGTAATGCCGGTGAGGCTTATCTGATCCTGGGTAACAGCACGGCTAGTCTGGGAAACAATATCGATCCAATGACCAAATCAAAATCTATTTTTTATGGAATAGATGCCAATGATCGAGCAGGTCGATTTGTTGAATTTGGCGATTTTGACGGCGATTCAAACAATGATATCCTCATTGGCGCACCATATGCGCAAGGCCCTGATGATGGCCGTGATGCATCAGGGGAGTTCTATGTGATCTACGGTGCGCCACCGCCGGTGAAGAACGAGTTTCTTGAACTAATCGATGGTGATATTGATAATAGGACTATACTTTCCAGGTACAAGCCTTATACTTTTTGCGTTAATACATCCAACATATTGGATTATAGAGATACCAAATCCGTAACATTAACTCTTAACCCACTTGGATACGATCTTGCCTTTCGCTGGTCCAAATCGACAAATGATTTCAACCAAATAAGCGGCCCTCTCGATTTGGTGGACTGCATTAGCACCAGTGCCGATGCACGGCATGATAGCTTTTATAATTACACTATTGATTTCAAATTTATTTTCAATTGGGATTTTTCCAAGGACTATTCGATATCCTGTCGAGTCTTGACCGAAGGTAAAAAATCATTACCTGCAGAGAATATATATCCATCGGTATTCACGGTGATAAACAAGTTATATCTGAACGGCGCCCTCCAAGTCGAAGGTGCATTCCAGGGTATGCTTAAGGATAAAGACTGGGTGAGCGGTTCCGAAGAGATCACATTCAGCGGTGTAACTGTGGTATACGAGGGTGCGAAAGAATATTACCCGCCGGTTTCAGAATATTCACTGGGTATTGAAGATAATGTTGACATAACGATGATCGAGCCTCAAGAACCGGGTGAATTGATCTCGGTCTCAATTAAAACACCCAAAATGACGGTGGATTATGATTATAAATTTAAAATACTTGATATTCCGGAAGGTTCGGATAATTCTTCGGTTGGGATCACACTGAAGATTGATAATGACCCACCAGTCCCACCCAACCTCATCGAGGTTATGGCCGATTCGTTTAACGAGACCGAGCAGGCAGCGGTGGATAATGATCAGGAGGTTTATATTACCTGGGATCCAGCAATAGATAAGGGTTCGGGCACGGCGGGATATTATTACAGTTTCAAAAACCACGGTGGTACCAAGAACGGTTTCTGGACCGAAAATACTTCTGCACAACTGGCCAATGCAACCGAGGGGTTGAAAACCATTTATGTCTGGGCCAGAGATAAAGTGGGTAATATCGGTCTTGCAAATACGTGCCAGATATTCATCGATCTTTCGAAGATCACCTTTGAAAACTTTACACCTACATACGATACATGGTTAACCTCTAAAAATATCAATTGCACATTTTCTGTCTGCGACCGTGGCGGGTTTGGCGTAGATCCGGGATCAATTGAATACTGGTCACTACAAACCCAGAGCTGGCAACCCATAACTGTCCCGGTAGATCCGGATTCGGGAAATCTATCCTGTATAAATATAACGCTCCAAATAAGATTGATCGAGGGCACGAAAAGCTTTGTTCAGTTCCTTGCATATGATCTTGCCGGGAACGGGCCAACATTGTCAGAGACATATAAATTCAAGATCGACTCCACACCGGTGACCTTCTTCAACGTAAAACCGGACCCGGCCAAAAAACAAGCATCTACTAGGGTTAAGTGCTATATTACCGTGCGTGATCTGGGCGGCTCGGGGGTGAACTTGTCTTCGATTCAGTACAGTTATACCTCCAGCGGCGAGAACAATTTTACCGATTGGGGTGATTCCGGCCTGGCAATGGTTGCAAATACCCAAAATGCTGAAGAATTATCCACATGGTTCATTGACCTCACATTTTCCCGCGGTTCCGAGAACTACATTCGATGGCGCGCCATGGATCTGGCAAGGAACGGATATACGATCTCCGAAACATTCACCGTATTGATCAATGAACTTCCGGTAATAGTGATAAACGAGACACTTCCGGACAGTGTTATAAAATCCAGTTCGGAGATCGAACTGAGTGCGAAGGATAGCTATGATGTGGACAATAAGATCGGTGATCTGGTATTTTCGTGGCGCTCGAATATTTCAGGCGAACTCGGTAACGACAGAGTAATTAAAACCAAATTACCAGCGGGCTTACATTTGATAAATATCACGATCTATGACGGGCTGAACAATGCCAGTTACGAGTTCAATATCAAAGTGGAAGATGATAGACCGCCGCGAGAGGAAGCGGGCACATTTTTCGAAGAAGAAAATACCGATCTCTTGATCACATCATTTGTTATTTTTGTCATTATTATCATCTTAATATTTTTGGTAATATTCTCTCGTGAGATAAAGAAACGCAAAGAATTGGAGGAAAAAGCCAAGAGCCATGAGACATCGTATGTTCCACCGCACCCGGGCCAGACACCACAGTTGGTCGGTTCTGGGGGTGAAATTAGCGTACTTGGTTCCGTTGGTAAGGGCCCAGCCATTCTCGAAGCAGATATGTTAACTGCCGAGCCATCGCCATTCGGTGCAACAGAGGCCAGGGAAACCTTACCACGTGTGGGTGCGACTGCAGTGGGAGGCGCTGGCAATGTTGTGGTGCCCGGCGTGACACCACATGCACCAAGCGCCGCAGGTGGTGTAGCTGGAGCAGGAGCGGCGGCAGGCACGGTTGGCAGGGAATTGCCACAACTACCACCCGCAGAAGCGGCCGCATCCAGTGCAGGCGCAGGCACATATCGTGTCCAGCCGTCACCAGAGATCATTGCTCAAGCGATCGACGAGGCAGATCTATCGGCGAAAGAAAAACTCGAACTGCTTGAGAAAAAGATGCTTTTGAACAAGATTTCTGTAGAACTTTACACTAAATTATCAAAAAGATATGAACAGGAACTATCACAAAGATCGAAACCACCCTCAAGCGGCCCGAAGGTGCAGTTGCCCAAGACTCCGGGGCCGCAAAGTACACCTGGTACAAGTACCAGTACCAGTATTGATACTGCTCCGTTTTTCGGAGAGCAGCTGAAACTCGAGGAGCTGGCACCGGAGCCAAAACCAGCGCCATCACCAAAACCAAAAGAGACGCCTCCCGCAGTCACATTGCCCACGACCCATACTTCAACTTCCACACCTAAACCCAAACCTACCACTGCATCTACATCTTCACCAACGGTCATGCCAAAGGTTAAAGCTGCGGCTACTACCGCTAAAATAGATACCGATGCAGGTAAATATAAAGACCTGAAAAGGTCTGGGTCAATAGCGCCAACATCAACACCAGTGCAGGCACCAACAATAACACCAACAAAAGCACAGATACAACAAATGCCAAAACCGGAACCTAGACGCGCACCAGCATCAGAAACTAAGAAAGCAAAGGGTAAGAGGAAATAGTGTTGGATTGGCATTATAAGCTTAGTTACTATATTTATTTTGGACCGTTTTGATGTTTTGTCGATATCAAGCACTTGGGGAAGGGTGATCACTACAAGTAATGATTGCTTGAAATCGTTGGGAGACCACTTCAATGAATTATCGTTTACAACCGTTTGGGGAGGGGTAATAGGTGAAGTGCTAATGTTGAGGATACTACAACAATTTGTTAATACAAATTGTCTAGGGCTAATAATTCTTATAAAATAATTGTGCTATAGACAGAATTATTACCCTTGGAAATTGAAGATTGAAGATTGGAACAATTTTCCT
>JAEHCK010000011.1 GCA_020696345.1 Thermoplasmata archaeon
CTACCCCTCCTATCAACAAAACACGATAGAATACTTTGTATTCAATCGAGACCTCAAAATTCATATTGCATTTCGATATAAATAATTTTGACGTACCCTGGGGAAATTGGGCGAACCTTACGGTTCACCACCCCAAAACTCGGGGTAAACCTGCTCACTCGTTGTTTTTCTCAATCCCAAAATTACTACTACACTTACACCCACCCCAAACTCACAAACTGTTTAACGGACTCGGTGGGATTCGAACCCACGAAATCCAGCTTAGAAGGCTGGCGTCTTATCCAGGCTAGGCCACGAGCCCATGAAATTGAAGATAATTGTTGGGTTGCAAATACTATTGTTATTATTAAATATTTTTATTATGAGTTAAAATTATTTCGTATAATAATTTGATTGATGGTGACGAGGAGTCCAGTGGACTAATTATTGATTAATAGTTGAGAGTCCAGATAATTAATTATTGATTAATAGTCGAGAGTCCAGGCGATTAATTATTGATTAATAGTCGAGAGTCAGGAGTCTGAATTATTGGTCAAAATTTACAACTCACGATTCTTGACTCACGACTCTTGACTTACAATAATGATTTAATAATGATGAGTGCGGGTGCCGGGATTTGTAACCGAGGGGTTGGGATTCCAATTAATATTATAAAATAATCTTAGGAATTCCAAGCTCAGAACAAAATAAGAATAAATCACAAAACCATCTTATTTTGTTCTAGGGATCAAATCCCAAATCATCAATAATGTTTTAATTATAAAATATGCGGGTGCCGGGATTTGAACCCGAGTTCTAAGCTTGGCAAGCTCAAGTGATACCAGGCTACACTACACCCGCATGTCCGTCTATTGACATAATAGAAAAAAAAACGAATTTAATAGAAACCCCTCAAACGGTTAGTGTGATGAAGTAGTCATAACATACAAGGTTAATTCTACTCTTCTTCTTCCTTTTCCACGTCTTCTTCCTTTTCCATGTTTTCTTCCATTTCCACTTTTTCTTCCATTTCCACTTCTTCATCCTTTTCTACTTTTTCTTCCATTTCCACTTTTTCTTTCTTTCCCAATATTATTTCAATTGAAGAGACGTTAACTGTCGGCCCTTCCTCAGTCGTCAATGGCTCTGTATCTATTATTATATCCCTTATCGTAGCATCTGATACGAATCTATGCCGAACGATCTCGGCCACATCAACTGCACGGCTAATCGCTCTACCCCGAGCTTTAATGATGATCTCTGGGGAACCGCTATTGAATTGGGTAACAACTGCCAATACATAGTTCATTGTCGGTTTTTTTCCTACGAATACTGTGTTCTCATTCTCGTCAGTCATGGTAAATCTCCAAGTTTTGAATTTAGGGGCAGTTAAAAGGGGATTTCAATATAAAAATCTATCGGTAAATTAACTGGCCATGTCTGTCACTGACCGGTTTCGGTATCACTTAGCATAGCTTGATGGGAAGAATAGCATCAGCCCTGCAAAGATCTCCAACCTGCCCAACCACATGCATAATGCCAGTAGTATTTTCCCCACGTCGGGTATTGAAGTATAGGTCACCGTTGGACCGACCGCACCCAAGCCGGGGCCCACATTGCCCAACGTGGCCGCCACCGCCGATGCAGAGGATATGATATCCAGGCCCATGAAGGTTATCATTAATGTACATACCACGAAGATTAGTATATAAATGAAAAAGAATACTACTACGGTTTTAACCACATTTTCCGGAATGGAGATACCGCCTAATTTTATTGGGATAACTGCTCTTGGATGTATTGCCTGGCGAACTTCGCGACGTGCGGTCTTTAAAAGAACCAGTATCCGTACGATCTTAACTGACCCGCCGGTTGAACCAGCACAACCGCCGATAAACATCAATAATAGTATTATGAACTGTGATGATGGCGGCCAACCGCCGAAGTCAGCGGTGGCATATCCCGTGGTAGTTGTAATTGATACCGCCTGGAATAAACCGTATCTGAACGAATCCACCGAACTGTAAATACCTTTGACCGCAAGCTCGCTGGTGATAAAAATCGTGCCAAGGGTTAATATTAAAATATAGAACCTGAACTCCGGGTCACGAAACAAGTTTCTGATCTTCCCGGTTAAGAATTGATAGTGCAGCACAAAATTCGTACCTGCGATCAACATGAAAATTATAATAACGATCTCCACCAGTGGGTTATTGTAATATCCGATGCTATCCACATGAGTTCCGAAACCACCGGTGGCCAAGGTTGTAAACGTGTGGCATACTGCATCGTATAGTGCATCAGGTTTACCAGTAGAATTTATTGCAAAATACAATAGGGTTATCTGTAAAATGGTAAAAAACCCGTAGATCAACCAGAGCAGTTGGGCGGTTTGTGCGATCTTCGGTTTTAACTTGGTCACTGTCGGCCCCGGCACCTCCGCACGTAGCAATTGCATACCACCGCCTAAGATCCGGGCCAGAACAACCACGGAGAGAACAATGATCCCCATGCCGCCAAGCCACTGGATAAGTGCACGCCAGAGAAATATACTGTGTGAATAATTGTCAAGATAGTCGCCGGAGGATACCTCGAGTACTGTAGCACCCGTTGTTGTTAACCCGGACATTGATTCGAAATAAGCATGTACCAAATTAGGTATGGCGCCACTGAACACGAACGGCAGTGCGCCAATAAATGCAAGGATCAACCAACCGGCGCCTACTACCGCAAAAGCCTCACGATCCCGCAACGCCTCCGAGTACCCACGACATTGGAATTTTAAAAATAGACCAATTGATAACGAAATTATGAACGGTACAACATATGAAAGTATCAAATAATTAATTGGCTCATTGTATATTATTCCCGTGATCAACGGTAAAAACAACGAAAAACTGAACAGTATAAGGATCCAGCCAATAGCTTCTCCCACTACTTTATATCTCATATCGAAACACCATATAAAAAATTGCAGATATTATCTATTGTTCTTACATAACGATTTATTATAACGTATATTGGAATTTCAACGCAACCAGTCGATTATATCTGAATTAATAAAAAAATGCGTCAATTATCATTCACTTTACGCAGCATTTTTTTATTGTTTGATCAATTTTGTCAGCCTTTGATATGCATCGGTACGTGTAAATAATATCAATTCATCGTTCAACTTGATCCTGAAATCTCCTCTTGGGATCAGCACCTTGTCATTCCTGACAACTGCTGCAACCAATGTGTTTTTGGGGAACTTGATCTTTTTCAAAGGTCTCTGACGCAATTTTGATTTCTCTGACACTTTATATTCCACTACCTGCGCCTCACCTTGGTTCAATATAGATACAGTTAAAAGGCCGGGGCGGTGGACATACTTCAGAATGGTACTGACCGTCACCTGCCGCGGACTGATCATTAGGTCAATACCCACATCCTCCAGCATGGATTTTATACTCAATCGATCCACAAGTGCAATTGTGCGCTTTGCGTTTTGCTGTTTGGCTAGTAGACAGGACAAAATATTGGTTTCCTCTTTATTTGTGGTTGCCAAGAACGCATCGACATTGGATATGCCCTCATCGAGCAACAGCTCTCTATCGGTACCACTCCCACGAACCACCAATACCTTTGGCAATTTCTCGGATGCAAAAAGGCATTTTTCTTCGGATTCGTCTATTAAAATAACGTTCAAGCCCTGCTCTTGCAGTGTCTTTGCCAGGTGCATGCCTATCCGCGACGCACCGATGATCATGACCTTTCTAACAATAGTTTTCAGTTCCACATGTTCATAATGCCCGAACAACTCTTCTATGAGTTTAATAGATTCCAGGTCACTCATTACCATGACCGCTCGATCATACGCTGCGAATATATCCGACCCGCGTGGAATTATTACATCGGCATCGCGAAAGATCGCCGCCACGTTACACTTTTGCGGCAGTCCACATTTTTTTAACTGCCTTCCTATGACTGGTGCACCCGGTTCGATGCGCGTGTCATACGCCTTGACCTTTCCATTTGCAAATATCGACAGGTCGATCAATGACGGGATCGATAAAATACGGGACATTTTTATCGCAGCCACCAGATCGGGGCAGATCGCGGTATCTATGCCCAGATTACGGAATTTTTCGATCTCTATTGGTTCATCGATATATTCGATATCGTTTATCCGGGCTATGGTCTTGCATCCCTTCAATTTAGCGATCGCACACCCGAGCATGTTGATCTCGTCAGAACCGGTTACACCGATAAAGATGTCGGCGGAATTAATGTAGGCCTCTTCCAATTTTGCAGGTGATGCCGGGTTACCGTTAATGACCAGAACGTCCAAGCTCTCTGTACGCGAGCATGCGTTTTTGTCACTGTCGATTATTGCGACATTATGCCCGGCCTCCGATAAAGACCGTGCGATGGTGAATCCTACATCACCAGCACCGGCGATCACGATGTACATAGGATAGGCAAATGTGAGTGTGAGAAATTTAAATCTTTCGGTTACAACATTATTGCTGAGTTATGCAGGCATATATGGGTTTTTGTTGGGCCAGCAATAATAGGATAGAAGGGATATATTATTGCTTGAAAGTTTTATGAGTCTAGGGTCTTAAGAGTCTAGAGTCAAGAGTCTGGAGTATTGTGCCAGAGGCAGCATAAGAGATGAGGGTAGGTCCCCTCGGTGTCGGCTTGCAGGAGCACCACATAAAAATAAGTTTTTATTTTTAATGACTTCTTTTTTTTGTTTGAGCTTAGAATTCCGTTTATTAATTATTGATTTAAACTGGAATTCTAACCCTAGGCTTCAAATCACTCGGGATCGGGCTCCACTGCGTTAGGCTCTGTAGAAAAACCGCTTAGCAGGCTCTGCATATATTTCATTAGTTTAGGTTCGGGAGATATTAACCCGAACCTATTTCAGCTAAAATAAATCAGAACCCGATCCTAATCCAGTAATAATAAATTAGATCCCACTCCCGAATTTGGATAAATCTAACCTTATAAGATGAATATTTATTGACTCTTGACTCTAGACTCCCTGGACTCTTGACTCCAATTCAACATTCATTAAACGAAATTTATTTACACATCATCAACTATTAAGAATGCATAAATAGGTGTTTATATGGCCTTAATACTTACAACTACTTGGTTTGGCACATTCTTGATCGACCTCACATCGGGAAAAATAAAAAAGCAAAAGCTGTTTCCGAAAACCGTTCCTGAACTATGTGTTCGACTCAACACGCTCCAGAGCCAGGGGATCCTATCCGAGGAACAGGGTATGGTCAAAGGATTGAGAGAACCGATCATGGTCACTGATGAACGCATGAAAATGTTGGGTGAACTGATCGAAATTGATGGAGTCGAGCAATTACCGGAGCAAATTATTCTGGCGTCTGAAGATTTTGGATTCTCGCCAGAGCTCTACCATCAGGCCATACTCGAACTTGGCAGATCTCGCACACGAAAGGCCGTGCCAAGGGATCATTATATTGTCCAGGCGGTGAATGGGTTGGATGACCTGACACAAACCGCGAACCTGTTATCAGAGCGCCTGCATGAATGGTACGGGCTGTACTGGCCCGAGCTCGATGATATTGTTAAAGAAACAGAATATGTCAACCTGATCTCGAAACTAGGTGACCGGGACACCATAATTGATAAAACCGAGAATAAAAAACTGAAAGGTTTTTCCGCACTCGAATCGGTTGGTGCGATCTTTGATCCCGAGGATAAGGAGACCGTGATGGGTTTTGCCCAACAGCTTGTGAATGTACATGCCTCGGAGAAAAGCTTGGAAAACTATATCAAGAACTGCATGGAAGAGCTTGCGCCAAATATTACGATGCTGATCGGGCCGATCATAGGTGCACGCCTGATCGCGCTCACAGGCGGGTTATCACGCCTGTCTCAGGTATCCTCGAGCACAATTCAACTGCTCGGTGCGGAGAAGGCATTGTTCCGCCACCTGCGCACCGGTGAACGCCCGCCCAAGCATGGTATAATCTTCCAGCACCCGTTAATTCATAACGCGCCGTACTGGCACCGCGGTAAGATCGCGCGCGCATTTGCCGGTAAGCTCGCAATCGCGGCCAAGCTGGATTATCACTCCGGTAAATTCATGGGTGATAAGCTTGAAGAAGATGTCAAACGCAGGGTCGAGGAGATACGCAAAAAGTACCCACGACCGCCCGCAAGGAAGGGAGGCAAAGGTAAGGATAGGGGAAAGAGGACTCGTAGAGGAAAGCGGAAGAAGTCGAAGAGATAACGGGGAATTATTGATTGAATATCGCTGGGGACATTTGAAATTGGAAATTTTAAATTGTAAAATGCAAAATAACGGTTTTGTTCCGCGGTTTAGTTTGTCGGTGGCGAGATTTCCCCTACCAAAAATTTTATATTTGCTCAAACCTAATGATATCTATTCTCATTTGCAATTCGAGGCTAATAATATTCTCTGAAACAATGATGAACTTCATTATCAAGAGACTGGGGTAAATCAGTAATTCATTTTAAATTATACCTTATTGTTGGAAAACGGGTCGGTAATCATGTTTAGGGTGCATAAAAGATTCATTATCATTGGGGTATTATTGATTCTTATATCCAGTACAATTGGTAGTCACCTGATCTTGTTAACTGGTGATTCGATTAAAGCAGGTGGTGGACGAGATAATAGAAATGCACGAGTGGTTGTGGGGCCCAAAGAAATGCTTGATAATACTGATTTTTCAGCAGTAAGAAGCTGGGTTTTGATAGATGCAACGAAGGTAAAACCCGCACCCGCCCCTGCCGTTGTTCACACTGATGTCAGGTATAATAATTTGATCTCACCGCAATATATCGTATTCGAAAATGACCAACAATTGAACTCGGATGAAACACCTATTTCACCACCATTAAAAGCACGGCTTACACAAACGTTTAATAAAACATTCTGGACATCCAATAATCCAAACTCTGTGATATGCAGTTTCGATTACACTCCAACATATTACAATGGTCTAATCGATGGTAGTCCTGCAATCTACGCCGATATTATATTAGAAATTATGAACCTGTCGACGGGTGTTTATGGCCGTTGGCCAATTGAAAAGGATGCCACTCCCAATTTTGGCAACGGTTCTTACAAGACAGATGATTCAAGAATAACATATCCAAGCACACAATTCTTTGTTACCCGGGATATAGGTTCCGGCCCCACCGGCGGCAGTTTTCCGGCAGGTGTGTTCAACATTAGCCCACCCGGTCTTTACGAACTTAGTATTATATTTCAAATATGGAGCACAACTCAGGCTTTATTTAACGTGAATACTTATTATACATTTTTATTTGATAATGTATCGCTGCAGGTTATGGATGTAGAAGAACCGGCAGTGGTGGCTAATAATTCTTCATTTGGCCCTTTCAACAATAATACTTATGATGATCAGATCAATGGTAAGATCGATATTGATTTCTTTGCCGGATCTGGTAACAATACACCGTTGAACGAAGGCAAATACAGGCTTAACAATTCCGGCAAACCAGGCCAGTGGCATCTAATATTCAAAAGCATCACAGAAATGCAGTATACTTATAATTGGTCGATTGCCGCTGTGTGGGCGAACATGAGCGAGGGGAAAAACTATATCGATATCTATTGTAGCGATCAGGCCGGTAATTATAATGACTCAGTGCAAATTACCGTGATAAAGGACACGATCCCTCCGGTAACATATCTTCACTCCATTAACGAATATCAAACCACAAAAGAGTTTCACATTTATTATTATGCCAGAGATCCAGTACCTTCCGGTGGATTTAATAGCACGGTTATATTGATGTTCAAGCATAATGGTTCTGGAAAATATGTGAATTATACAACATCGGATAACCCATCCGGGTTGTTCGATCACAACCCGATATTATTCGATATAACAAAGGCTGGTGTGGGGTATGGTGAGGGTAAGTATGAATTTTATAGCATAGGAATTGACAACACCAGTAACCAAGAGGCACCACCCGCACAAAATAAAATGCCCGACACCGACACTATTGTGGATATACATGGACCAAAACTTATTTTCATTGAACCAAAAGGAAAATATATCGTAGGTACGGAGACACTCACTATCGAGTCTGAAAATGACACGAAACTTGTAGAATTCTACTATTGGTTAGATCTGGACAAGGATGGGCAAGCCGACGATGTTGATGATATAAGTAGTGTTTGGGTGTTGATCGATACAATCTACAAACCTAAACCCGGCCAGTCAGATAATTGGTCAACCGAATGGGATACCAAATCCGGTAAGGATTTTATATTGGAAGAAGGCATGGTGGTTTTAAAGGCAATGGCCGTTGACATTGCAAATAATGTTAATGAAGCGTATAAGAACAATATTGAAGTTGATAATGTTGCACCAAAGGTAAAGATCACCAACCCAGAAACACTTAGTCCCGAAAATGAAGCGCTAATTTGGATCAACTATACCACAGACCCCGATGTAATGTATGCAACATTCTATTATAGAATACATGATGATAAAGAAGATAATGCGGAATGGATAAAGATAACCGATAAGGAAAATCACACGTATGGCGATACCATTGGTACTTATCAATGGGTGTTATCAAAAGAATTTCGACAGGCAAAACCAAGAATAGATATTAAAGTGGAAGTGTCCGATGATGCTGGAAACACTGGGATGTGTGTTGTGGAATATTTACAGCCACCTCCTGTAGGACCGAAGATCAAATCAGATTTCCCAACACAAATCATGTGGGAAGAGGACTTTGGTAAAAAAACATTGAAACTAACAAAATATGAATCACATTACGACTCGAGTATCACAGGGGACAACCTGAAATGGTATATCACATGGAATAGTGAAAAACTCTTCCACATCACCGGTAACAATAATACTGGTGAGAATGCCGATACATTCGTGTTCACCAGTATTGAAAATAGGTACGGTCAAGAGGTTTTAACCTACCATTTACATGACATGCAAGGGATAGAAGCTACCATCGAGCAGACGATCATCGTGATCTCCAAACCCGATCGGCCGGAATTCAATCCACCTACCGAGACTATACATGTAAGATATGGTGAACCGGATACATTTGACCTATCGTATTATATTTTTGATGTTGACAATAATAAGATCGACCTGATCCTAACCACAAATGATCCCAAGAATATTACTACAAACGGATTGAATCTAACTTTCAATTATGGTGGATCAATGAAAGGACAAAAAAAGTTAATTCGAGTCACAGTGACTGATTTCGAATATTCGATCACCAGGACCATCGAAATATTCATCTCGGACAATCATCGACCCAAATTAGTTCTAGATCTTCCAAACGATATAGTGCTTCAGAGTGGTGTGGTTGTAAAAGACATTCTAGATCTGGATGAGTATTTCCATGATTTGGAAGATGATGACAAATTAACTTTTACATCTGAAGAATCAATAGAATATGACGGACAACAAAAAGTAATTATTTCCATTGGTAAAGAGAATAACGTGACACTCGAAGCACTGCCAAATGTGGAAGGCCAGGTGACTATTCGGTTCACGGCAAAAGACCCACTAGGTGCCTGGGGCGTGGGAGATATAAAGATCACGATCAAAGATATCCCAGACCCTCCCAGGATCAAGACAATACCAGATATAAACGTACATTACTACAACCCGAACTCTACGACCGATTATGACGGCTATGGCTACGACTTCTCGTATTTCGTCAACGACCCTGATACAGACCGTTCGGAGCTAATTGTCTGGGCACAGTCTACCATGGACGAAAATGACGATGCCTGGATCCAGGAAGACCCGAAGAATAATATGAGGTTAATATTCAAGTTCCCGTTCACAGCCGTAGGCAAACATACATTAGTCCTGTATGCACAGGATCCAAATCCGAAAACAGAAATGGCTTATAGACATTTCAATGTTACTGTAATAATCGATGCCTGGCCGGTTGAATATATCGGTACGATCCCCGAACAAAGTTTCTTCAGAGATGCGGTATTTGACAATGCATTTAATTTCGAGGACTATTTCGAGGACAAAAACGGTCAAGCGGGCGGGACCGACTACTCGATACTGGAAAACCCGAAAAGCAATGTCAATGCAGTGATCGATAGAGATAACTATGTTGACCTATCTTGTAAAAGTCAGTACTGGCATGGTTATGACGAGTTTGTGATCTTGGCAATGGATACCAATCCCGTGCAATACGTGTATGCAGTTATAAAAGTGCATGTACTTTATATGCCACCACCGCCCTTGGATCCGCTGCCAATAGTTAATCTAAAAATAGGTGAGGAAAAAACTCTGGACCTTAGTAATTATTTTTTTAATGCAAACACACACATTTCTGATCTTGTCATTGAAACCAATGACCCGGAACATATCTGGGTAGACGGAACGAAATTAATTATCAAGTATGACAAAGAAGGCACATACTTTGTCAAAGTTTGGGTAATATATCCTGATGGTACAAACCGATCAAGCGATCTGATAATTTATGTAGACGAACCATCCAAACCTGAACAGGATAAAACATCAACTACATTCATGTACGAATTAATTGTGGGAATTTTGGTTACTGTCGTGTTTGTCGTTCTTTTAATATTATTTTTTATGGTCAAAAAAAGGCCAACTCCACTAACCCATAAACAACGTGATAGAATTGTATCTTCCATGCCGGTAAAGACCGTGAAACGGGGTAATACACAAGAAAAAGCTCATAAAATCCTAATTTATCCACAGCCAACCCAAACACCAACTGACCCCAGTCAACCACCAGTAAAGATAAAGTAGTTTAATATGGAAATAAAAGATCATTCTAAGTGATTTTCAGAAATTCAAGATCTTTATAGGTTTGGGTAGTTTAGATATAGAAGATACTTGTATCATAATAGATATATCCTTACACTAAAACCGAGATACATTCGATATTTGTCCGAAAAGCTTTAAATATACCTATATAGTAATTTAATTAATGATAAGATGATGAGAACTAGAGTAATAAAGAGGTTGTTTTACGTATATTTGATATTCGCATTAATTACTGCTGGCTTAATCGGATTTCTAATGTTTGAAGGTGTGCGCGACACTCCCGGTGCACAAGCCGCAGCAATCATAGTCGATTCCAACGGCGGCGGCAATTACACCAAGATCCAGGATGCCATCGATGCCGCCAACCCAGGCGATACTATCTATGTCTGGGCCGGAACGTATGTTGAGAATTTCATAATCAATAAAACATTAACCATGATCGGCAACGGAACTTCCAATACAACGCTCGTTGGTGCCATGGACGGTAACGTGGTTTTGATCGAAGCAGATTGGGTGAACTTCTCGGGCTTTGAGATCAAGTCAAGTGGTAGCTGGAACTACGGCATCAGGCTTAATTTTGCTAATAACTGCAGTGTCGATTCAGTTAAATTTACCAACCTATCTGTGAGTGTCAACCTGATACTCTCAGATAGAAACACCATCACCAATATCACAGGAAGTACTGGCTCGGTCAATCATATATTGACATTTAATTCGAATTATAACTTGTTCAAGAATCATACATACTTCTCAACCGTATATTCACGGGTGAAGCTTGATAGTTCAGTGTTCAATACACTCATGGATCTCGAGCTTGATAATACTCCTGGGACAGATATGCAAAATACTATTGAACTTGGTAAGTGTAGAAGCATGACACTTAAGAACAATAAAATTACCCGGGGCGGAGTATTGATAACCAGCTTTAACTCGGTGGTTTCACATTGGAACACCCATGACATCGACCAGACCAACCTGGTAAACGGAAAGCCCGTCTATTATCTGAAGGACCAGCAGAATACTGTGATACCTTCGGGCAAGGGTCAAATTATACTCGCTAATTGTAAAGATATAACTGTTGAAGACTATGACTTCAATAATGTGAGCAGCGGTATAACACTCGGGTACTCACAAAATATTGTTATTTCGGATAACACATTCACCAATAACAACTACGGCGTCTATATTTTTGAGTCTGATCTCAATACGATAAATAATAATAATTTTAATGTTAACGAATACAACATTCATCTCATCGGTTCGAACAATACTGTGATGGATAATTCTCTTTCCAAAAGCGATTGGAACAACATTTGGCTGAAAGGTTCTGATAATAGAGTGATAAATAATACGATTCAAGAGGGTTTTAACAGCATTCGTTTGGATTGGGACAGTAACCGCAACCTGGTTTACGATAATACCTGCTTCCTAGCAAGTATGGAGGCTATTGGTATTTATGGTAAATACAATATTATTGCCAACAACTCATGCGACTTGAGCCCTACGGGGATCTTGCTGCGTGATATTGAAAACACTGTTATCAATAACACATGTTCCAATAACCATTACGGCATTAAATTGGGAACTCTATCAACATTGAAAAGACCAGGCAGCAATATTGTCAAGAACAATACATGTAAAAACAACGACGGCACCGGAATTGAGGTATACACCAGCGATAATCTGATCGAAAATAATTATTGTTCAGAGAATGCATTTGGCATGAAATTTACTACTTCTGATAATAACATAGTCAGAGAGAACAATATTACCTATAACATAAATGGTTTCTCTTTAACCTCTGATTGCATAAATAATACAATTTATCACAATAACATCATTTACAACGACCTGCAGGTCACAGACGATGGTGATACCGAATGGAGCTTTGATTCTGAAGGCAATTACTGGTCAGATTACAAGGGCTCTGATGACGGTTCAAACGGTCGTGTTGCAGGTGACGGTATTGGTGATACCGAGATTCCGCATATCCAACTGGATAACTTTCCGTTCGTGGAGGAGTCTGGCTGGGCATATCCAGGTGTGCTTGAATTCTTAGACCCGGGCGAAGTTGATCCCGATGGTGAATATACGTTAGCTTGGACCGCGAGTTATAGAGCCACGAAGTATTTGGTTGAGGAAGATGTTGTAATTACTTTTGATTCAGCAAATGTGGTCTATTATGGTTCAGATCTATCATTTGATATTGTAAATAAAGACAACGGCACGTATTATTATCGCGTCATACCGTATAACGACCTGGGACCTGGTAGCTGGTCCAACTTTGTAGGAATTACCGTAGATTGGCTGCCAAATATACCGAAAAACCTATCTGTAGCAGTATTTCCAGCAGGAAATACGCTTAACATATCTTGGGACCCAAACAAAATTGATACCCAGAGATATAAGCTTGAATTTACCAATGAAACAATGACCATTAGGCAAACGCTTGAGATCTTTGACCACCCCGATAATACTTATAACCACACAGGATTAAACGACGATGAGTTTCATTTATATTGGTTATCAGCCTGCGATGGCCGCGGCCAGTGGTCTGAGCGTACCGAATCTGTCTTTGCAATTCCGCATGATTCGGTTGCACCGGCACCGCCCACGGGACTAAAAGTGTTATTGACATCGAACGATACCGTAGTTCTAACCTGGAACTCAAGCCTCGAGGGCGACGTTGTGGGTTATAATATTTACAGAAGTACCTTATCATCCGACCCTGCTACCTGGGGTAGGTTAATAGCGGTTGTTCCGGGGAACAAGAAACAGTATTTTGATTCCGATGCAGACCTTCTGGAGGATTTCACATATTACTATACGATCAGGGCTTATGACGAGGTGCCCAACTATTCCAATTTTTCAAACATCGTAACTGCTAAAACCCTGCTTGGACCGCATGCGCCTGAGATAAATCACTCTTTACCAGATTTCGAATTGCTTGAAGATACCATAGATGTAACTTCCATCAATTTATCGTACTGGTTCAAAGATATCAATGGTGACCCGCTAAAGTTCTCGTATGAAGGCCAGGAGCATATATTTATTGATATAGATGGAGAGGACGGCAGCGTGTTAATTGCACCGGAAGAGAACTGGAGCGGCCAAGAGACACTGACATTTACCGCCTCGGACGGTTTGTCCTCGGTATCTGATGATGTGACCATTACGGTACTACCAGTTAACGATCCACCCGGAGATCTAAAGATCATGCAGCCGTTCGAGGGTGACGAGGTCTATGATGATGAGCCCATCAGTTTTCTAGCCGCTTGCGACGACCCGGATGAACCGTACGGTGATCTGCTAACATTCAACTGGACCTCCAATATCTCCGGCCACCTGGGGTATGGCGACTATCTTGAAGGGCTCTATCTATCTCCCGGAGTACATTTAATAACGCTGACGGTCTGGGATACCGAAGGCCAGAGCATCAATACCAGTATTAATATTACAGTATTAGCGAGCCAGGCTATTGATCCACCTGATAAGCCGAACAAAGGCGACGAGGATAAAGATAGTTATATCGTATATTCTCAGATAGTAATTTCAGCAGTGGTCTCGATAATAATTATAATCATTCTCGGCGCATTTTTATTCATGTTCTACAGACGAAAAAAGGTGAAAGTTAAAGACGCACCCACCGAACCTCAACCCCAACCATTTTATACGGTTCAGGATAGGATGGGTGTCCAACAACAACCACAACCGATGGTACGAGAGTCGGCACCAACACACATACCAATACAAACACAACCCCAGATAGTTCAATCCACCACTATGGCACAGCAGCCCACGATACAACGATCACCATCCATTGCAACTGTACCCCAACCCAAGATCGCCTCGGTAGGAACACTACCAGAGAAACAGCGCATGCCCGCAGGTGAAAAACGGCCAATACTACCACCTGGCAATGGTAATGAGGAAATGGTTAAAAGTCATGGAGTCGAGAGTCCTGGGAGTTCCGAGTCTAAAAACGTGAGTCAGGAGCTGGTGGTCAAGGAAACCACAAATCCCAATAATCAAATCATAAAAAATGGTTTGTGATTTGGTACTTGGAGCTTAATTTTGCATTTTAAAATTTACAATTTCAAATTTCCAATATCCTCATTAATAATCCTTTGTAAATTCTTCCTTCCTCAGCAACAGCTCCCACTCGCGGTCAACTGTTTTCTGGATCTTGGTTAGCATCTCTTCGGGCAGATGCCGGAACCGGCCCTGCATCTTAAAATAATCATTGATCGGCTCCTTCTTGGCTGGCTTGCGGCTTATCTTGTATTTACCATTCTCTATCTCGTATATCGGGAAAATGCATGTTTTGACCACCAAGCGCGCGATCTCCATGGTCTTTTCGGGCGGCGCACGCCAGCCCGTGGGGCATGGTGCGTAGACCTGGATATATTTCGGACCTTTGATACTGATCGCTTTTTGTATCTTTTTAATGAAATCTTCCGGGTACCCTATCGACGCTGTGGCAGTGTAAGGTATCTGGTGTGCGGCCATGATCTCCACCATATTCTTCTTCGGCTCCTTCTTCCAGTCCTGGGTGGTTCCCACGGTGGTTGTGGTGGTCCAGGCACCTACCGGCGTGGCTGAACTGCGCTGGATACCAGTGTTCATGTATGCCTCGTTATCGTAGCAGATATAAAGCACATTATGACCGCGCTCCACTGCACCGGAGAGCGCCTGGATGCCGATATCGAGCGTGCCGCCGTCACCGGCCCAGCCAACTACATTTATATCCTCCTTGCCGCGCGCATCCAGTGCGGCGCGTACACCAGAGATGGATGCACCCGTGGTCTCAAAGGCGTTGTACAGCATGGGTATCTGCAGATTATTATGCGGCCAAACACCGGGCATCACCGCCCAGCAGCAGGCAGGGATACAGATTATGGTCCTTCTACCAAGAGCCTTTAATGCGTATCGCATCGCAAGTGTTGCTCCGCAGCCCAAGCAGCCCATGTGCCCCGGCCACATCAACTCGTCTTCGGGTATCGTAAGTTTCTTAGCCATTATAATCCCCCCTCACCATCGGGATCTTCCGCATCCTTAAGGCCGTACCAGACGATTTCCTCATCAAGTTTACCGGCTTCTTTGATCTTGATCATATTTTTGTAGATGTCAATGATATGCTCTTTACGCACATCGCGCCCGCCAACACCCAGCATGTAATTCTTCATTATTGGCCTCTCACCTTCAGAAACTGCGTTATATATCGCCCCGCCTACCTCGGCAAAGAACGGGCCGCCATAGCCGAACGTGAATGTTCGTTCAGACACACCAAGCACATCCACGGTCTTTGCCAATGCGCGCACCTGCTCGTACGGGAACGGTCTGAAGAACCGGATCCGCGACAGACCAACCTTGAGCCCATCATTGCGCAGATCGTCCACGGCCTCGCGGGCGGTGCTTGCATTGGTCCCTGCGGCCATTAGAACCACATCGGCATCGGAACAGCGGTAGTTATCTAATAATCCGCCGTAGGAGCGGCCGAATATCTTTTCGAAATCTTTCTCTGCCTGGAGTATTTTTGCGCGTGCATCATCCATGGCCTGGGCGATCTTGTATCGGAACTCCATATGCCAGCTGTGCGGCATCACCAATGAACCGAACCCATGTGGGTCGTCAACATCAAGTTTATACGGCGGGTCGAACCTGGGCAGGTATTCATCCACCAGCTCTTGGTCGGGCAGGTCCACGACCTCGTAAGTATGCGACAGGTAAAATGCATCAAGCGTTGTCATACCAGGTAATAATATTTCATCATCCTCACACGCTTTGAAGAGCTGTAAAATTGTATCCACCACTTCCTGGTTGTTCTCGCAGTAGAGTTGGATCCAGCCGGTATCACGCTGCGCCACGGAATCTTGGTGATCCGCCCAAACACTCCATGGTGGGCCCATGGCACGGTTCACATTCGCCATTACCACGGGCGTTCGTGCTCCGGCAGCCCACATGAGCAGCTCATGCATCAATGCCAGGCCCTGTGCCGACGTTGCGGTGAATGTGCGCACACCGGTTTGCGATGCGGAAATGCATGCTGCCATGGCCGAATGTTCGCTCTCGACTTTGATATATTGTGTCTCCAGCTCGCCATTACCCACAAAATCCGCGATCTTCTCCACAATTGTGGTCTGCGGTGTTATGGGATAGGCCGGTATAACCTCTGCGCGCGCTAGTTTAGCACCGTATGCTACTGCTGAGTTTCCTGTGATTACCATTTTTGTCATACTTTACCTCCCCCGATCAATCGTTCTCCTCCATTACCAAGGTTATTGCCTTTTTCGGGCACTCATTGGCACAGATACCACAGCCTTTACAATAATCAAGGTCCACCACGGGGAGCTCGTCCATGCTTTTTATCACGATACATGGCTCTGGACAGCAGCGCCAACACAGGAAACATAGATTACATTTTTCCGCGTCGATCACCGGTCGTAAAGTACGCCATGGACCGGTATGTACTGCTAAAGACGATTCTATTGTCATGGTCATTGGCGGTAGGTCCTGATAGCCTTTGACATCCTTTGACGGTTTATACCCTTTTGACTTTTCATTTGCATCTGACATCTATTCTCCCTCCATCTGGACAGCATCAAATGCATCTTGCCCGGCCTTGGCGTTCTCCTCCTTTTTGGCGGGTGAACGTTCCTTGATCGCGGCAACTAGGGACTCGATAGTGACAATGCCGGATACTTTTGCCAGACCGCCTATGATCGCGGTGTTCACGATTGGTGCCGTACGTGTGCCAAGTCTATTATTGATGGCGATCTCTGTTGCATCCACAGTTGCTATTTTGCCTTTGACAAATTTCTTAAATGTCTCTGGCGGTTTATTTGAATTGATAATTACAATTCCATCGGGTTTAAGGCCCTCGGCAACATCGATGGATTCTACCAGCTGTGCGGCAAGTACAACCACATAATCGGGTTCATAAATCGCTGACTTAACTCTGATGGGTTTCTTATCGATCTTGGTATAAGCGGTCACGGGCGCACCGCGGCGTTCAACACCAAAATATGGGAACGCCTGTACATCGTTTCCTTCTCGAAACGCTGCTTCTGCAAGTATGGTCGCTGCTGTTACCGCTCCTTGTCCGCCCCTACCGTGGAACCGTATCTCTATCATACTATCAGCTCCTGCTCCTTTTCATTCCCCTCTTGATTAAAATTAAACATTCTTTCTTCCTATAGGAAGGGTGAATAAGGATAGTGATATTTAATTTATGGGATAATTAGTAATACTTCGTGGATTGATGGTTTAGTATTCAGAAATTAATGAATGGTGGAATATTCAGGGGTAAGGGGTCACAATTCAGGGGTCAGAAATAAGCAGTTTTAAGTACATTCTTCAGTCTTCCAGTCTACCCGTCTTCTGGTCTGCTGGTCCGTTAGTCTACCGGTCGACCAGGTGACTACCTGACTAGCCGACTGGTTGACCAGCTGACTGATCGACTACCTGATTCATTATATTTTTCAACTAACAAAGTAGTGTTAGTAAATAATGAATTATACTTTAATTCGACATTGATCCATTTTTCCGGTGATCTAGCCCTAAATTTGTTATGTGTTAGAAAGAGTATAATACATGATTTATCATTTCATTAAACGGTTTCGTTAAACGGAATAGATAGGTGATGGCTTATTAAGTTGATATTATTAGGTGCACCCGGTTCCGGAAAGGGTACCCAGGCTAAATTGATCGCCGAGAAATATTCACTGCTGCACATCGCAGCCGGTGATCTATTGCGTGAAGCGGTGAATAAGAATACGCCACTGGGGTTACAGGCTAAAGAATTCATGGGTCGTGGCGGGCTTGTACCGGACAAGATCGTTATTGACCTGATCCGACAACGGCTGGATGAGCCCGACGCCAAGGCGGGCAATGGATACATATTGGATGGTTTCCCACGTACATTGGCACAAGCCGAGAAGTTAGCAGATGTCGAGGATGTAGATATTGATATAGTGCTGAACATTGACGTGATCTTTGATCTGTTGTTGGAGCGTTTGACCGGGCGCAGGACGTGTGGTTCATGTGGGGCGGTCTATCATATTAAGTATAACCCTCCAAGATCAATAGGCGTTTGTGACAAATGCGGTTCTGAGCTTTTCCATAGACGCGATGATAATGAGGAAGTAATTAAAAATCGATTGGATACATACTTGAACCAGACCCAACCACTCATCCAATTCTATAAACAAAGAGGTTTACTCAAAGACATTAATGGCTCAGGAGCGATTCAAAACATTTTCAAATTGATCGTGACGATACTGGATAATAAACACGAATATACAAACTCCGGAGTTCGTTTATGAATCGTATTTATTTATTCTTTATCATTTGTTTGGCAGGTATAGTCGGCACCATCTTCACTTTTTTATTTGGCCACTGGGCGTGTTTTCTTGGAACCCTTATTTTCATTCCAGCCATTGCATTATCATTGGATACATACTTTCGAAGCCGACGTGAAGATAGAGAAAAACTATATGCCCGGGTTATGGAGAAAGAAACCTCGATATCAGATTATATCAGGCACTTCGGCCTCGACCGCAATAGGGCTGAAATGTTATACAATGCCGGGTTCAAAAACATAGACGACCTCAAAGATAGATCGATTGAGGAGTTCATGCAGATCGACGAGATCAATCCAACCATGGCAAAACGAATAGTGCAAAAGATGAAAGAAAATAGAATAAAATGATCAATCATTTTCTTCCAGTTCCTGGCGCTCCAAATGCGAATATAACAACATTCCCACCAGACCAAAACCTATTAAAAGAACACTGATCGCATAGACGCCAACATCGAACCAGATATTATATAAAATTCCCCAGCCCAGATAAAGACCGATACCAAATATAAGGATGATCGTATAGAATGTTCGAGGAATGAATGCTGGCATTTTTACTTCTTCTGGCATTTCATACACCTATTCTGTTTGTACAAGTATAATCTCTTTTTATAAACATAGGGTTTTGGTATAAATAATTTTTTTATTGGATATATTATTTGTTAAAAGTTGGTCAACATAATAAATTGCTAAGTTTTCGATTTAGGGTGTGTGTGTCAATGTAGGAGTTTGGGAGTTATGGAGTTTAGGGAGTATTAAGTTTTGAGTTTTAAGGATAGAGTTTATAGTTGAGTTATTGCTTTTAACTTCCATGACCCCATAGACTATTAACTCTTCATAGTGATCTTCTCACCGACCAGGGTCCGGTGGTTTGGAGTGTTTATGTTGGTAGTGCGGTTGCGCATGTGGCGCCTGCGAAATATGTCTCGGTGTTTGATGTAAATATTGCTGTTTATTTTCCTGCTGTGGGTGCTTTGGCATTTCTTCCATAGTTTCTCGTGCCGGTTGTGGTGTTGAAAACTCATATTCACTGGTGGCTGGCACACCATCTGGCGGTGGTAAATCATACAACCGATCCTTTTTACCATTTTTACGAAAATAGAAAAAGTAAAGCATACACAGTATGATGATCAATATTATCACACCAACAGCAGCACCGATCATTACTGCGTTCGAATCCGATTCCTGTATCGACCCATCCTTATCTTTTAAAACACGGATCGTTAGTGTTGTGTTACGTTTTACCTCCAGGCCATACTCTTTTGCCTTGGTGGAGTTTACTGATACATTTATTTGTATCTCTCCGGGTTTTGTATTGGAACCAACTTTTATTACCACCGAAAACTCTGCAAAACCATCAACATCTACCGGTTTGGAAGCATTACCCGATATCCTGATATCTATTCCGGTTTTTGAAGTTGTTTCCAGAGTCAATAATACAATATCGTTCGCCTCACCCAAATTCTCAACCGTTGCTTTTACGATCTTCTCCTCGCCCTGATGCAGCTCGACCACACTTTCATTAAGAACAATAGCCAGGTCGAATTTTGGCACAATATCTGCAACTACCTTGAATGACCATGTTGCTGAATCGGGCCCCTCGATATCCCCGGCAAACGGCACAATCTTCCAGTAATATGTCTTACCGTTCTCAAGATCTTTCTCTACTGAATACTTATTTCCCGAGATACTTTCTATGATACTCTCCTCGCCATCATCTGACCAGATATGTATATTATAAGTTACGGCCTCCGTACCGGCATAGGTAACCGACCATTTCAGGATGGGTTTCGATGTGTTAACATCTACACCGTCCAATGGCGATTGAAGTGTAACCTGTGGCACGGGGATGCTGAGGTTCACGGAAAACGACCAGACACCGGACAGGCACCGGCCGTTTGTTGAACCGGTCTTTGGTACCACGGTCCAATAGTATGTAGTGCCATCGGTTAAGCCTGTTTTAAGTAATGTTGTTTCAGAGTGATCCGTTTTCTCTGATTTTTTCGGCGGGTTAACTGTATCAAGCAAGATATCATACCTAATTCCCGTAAAACCCATGTCGGTTAATTCCCATTTCAATTCGATGGATTTCTTTGCGATGACGGCACCGCTCTTGGGCGCCAGCAACTTGACCTTTGGCGTCTGTGCATCCAGCCAGGTGTTTACCTTTATATTATATATCTTAGATTCCGTGGGTCCATTACCCGCAATATCTACCGCGCGCCATTTGATATGGTTCTCTGTGCCGTTGGCAAATGTGATATTTAATTTCACATCAATGCCGGCGCTTTCCACCAGATCATGAACCTTTAACCACGGCTCCCATGTACCACCCCCATCGGTGGATATTGCATATTCCACCGAGGCCGCATCCACGCCGGAGGTCTCATCTGAAATGGTAATTCCCACCTCGACGGTTTCTGTGGGTGATTCTGATGCCTGGGATGGTAGATTGTCAGAAAAAATGACATATTGAGTGTCTATCAATATCCTGTACGGTTCACTTTCTATAGGGCCGTTACCCACAGTATCTCCCGCCTGCCATTTGACCAGGTTTTCACGGCCATCCTTTAACGTAACCTGACCATTGGCGGATACACTTGCTTCATCGTCCTTGTTAGTGGCGCCGGGTTGCCAGACATTCCAGATTGAGCCATTATCGGTTGTGGTGCTGTACTCTATACTCGATGCATCCACGAAGCCGCCGCCAGTGTCCAGAACAGCTATACCAACTGCCACGTCGGTATCGGTGTGCCATGTAGTATTATCGGGCGTAGGATTCGAATATGTCACATTCTCGCTGTCGAGCTTGATGGTGAACGATTCCGATGTTGCATCGCAGTATGGAGGAATACCGGTGAGATTTATTGTATAAGTAAACCCATCCGAATCTGAAATATATGGTGTGGTGATCTCGATATCAATCGGCTGGCCGGGGACCGGTGATGAGAACCATGATCTACCGTTGTCACCCCAGATGGTCACCTTTAGTCCACTATCTGTGGGATAAATATCTGTTGTACTTTGGTAAGCCGGTATCAAACCCGAAAATGTTAATTTTTCACCACCGCGGATAATAGAGCTTCCTGTTATCAGCAGATCTTCTTCATACCTTACTTCCAAATTTCCTGTAAACACCAGGTCGTTTTCCACACGGTACATATTTGACATGTTAAGCCATGCTGGTGGTAACATCTCGCTAGATGCATAAACTTTCACATCATGAAGGTTTTCATCCGGGTATGTCCAGTTGAAGGTAACATTGAAATCGATTGTCCAGTTATTTCTGCCGTTGTTGTATGCTATGCACGATTGTTCAAGAGTAAGATAATTATTAGGATCGTTTAGCTTTTTGAATTGCCCAGTTGCTCGATCCCATCGGAGTTGGATGCTCAATCCCTGTGGGTCCAAATTCAATTGGGTAAATTCAAGATCTATTAAAGATATTGAATCAGTTATATTAACTCTAAATGTGTATAGACCAAGCATAGAATAGATCTTATTCATAACCACATCATTTTTTATTAATTCAAGAGAACCAATCCGTATTCCAACGGGGAACGAAAATTTTGAAACAAATACATCAGTTCTGTTATTATGAGTAATATTGAAAGCGCCTTTAGAAGTAGGAAAATCCGTTGAAGATGTGTGGCCAGTAATAAAAACATTTCCTTTAGAGTCAATATCGATCCCCGATCCAGTATCGGTATCTAATCCACCCAAACATGTGGAATATAATAATGTTGAACAATTTGAATTTAATTGAGCTAAGAACACATCATCATCTTGTATATGTTTTGCATATGCATCCGGTGTGACGGGGAAATCATATGATCCGGTGGTACCTGTTACAAATATCTTCCCGTAAGTATCCAGTTTCAAATCGATCCCTGAATCGTCTGAAGTGCCATCTAAGAATGTCGAGCAAACGATCTTTGACCCGGATTCATTTAATTTTAAAACAAACACACTAACATCTCCTGAGTTTTTTTGTGTGCAATATGCCCTGGGTGTAGTAGGAAAATCATCAGAATCTGTATAGCCTGTTACAACCGCATTACCTTCAAGATCCAATTTTAAACCATAGCCACCGTCATCATTTACACCACCTATAAACGTAGAATAGTTGAGTTTTGAACCGTTATGATTGAGTTTTGTAATAAAACAGTCCAATGTACCAAAATTTCCATTAAAGGAAGTATCTTTTGCACCGGGTGTTGTTGGGAAATCAGAAGATGATGTAAGACCGGTTATGAATGCTTCACCCTTGGAATTGGTTTCGATATTAATTATATAATCAGCTTGGTTTCCGCGTATATATGTTGAATAATTTAGCTTTGATCCATTATTATTTAATTTTAAAACAAAACCATCTTGATTAACACTAGAAGAATTATCGAACGCATTTTTGGTGGTGGGGAAATCTAAAGATTGAGTATTACCGGTTACATAAGCATCTCCATATGGATCAATAGCAATATCATAGGCATAATCGGAGCCACTACCACCAATATAGGTAGAATAAATGAGTTTTGAGCCATTTGGATATAATTTCACACACACAATATCTCTGTTCCCGTTATTGGATGAATTCAATGCATCCTTTGTTACTGGGAAATCAGTTGAATCCGTTCTACCAGTAACAAATGCTTCTCCGAGTGTATTGACCTCGATCGCATTTCCCCTGTCGTCCAAACTTCCTCCAATGAAGGTTGAAAATATCAGTTGTGAGCCGTTATGATTTAATTTTGATACAAAAATATCATTGGTGCCATTCAATATAATGTCTAACGCACCCGTAGTATTCGGGAAATCATGTGATTGGGTGTAACCCGTTATGAATGCATTCTCCGAATCATCTACCGCAATGTCAAAACTATATTCATAACCATCCCCACCAACATAAGTCGAATACTCCAACGTTGGATCGATGATCAATGTTCTTTGCGGATCAAACTCTCCGATCAGATCAAAACCATATTTATTTTCATTTAATACACAAAATCTACTATCAACCTGCCGCCTTTGACCATTGCTCTCCTGGTAAACGAATAGGTCTCTATCCACGATATTTTTAATGCCTGTCCGTATCTCCAGGTCACCGAATTCATTAACCTCTATTCCATCCGCACCATCGACCTTAACTCTAATTTGGCTTGGATCGGCACCTGGGTGCACGATAAAATCGTATTTCAAGCCGTTGTTATCTGTATAATATCGCAGATCGATGCCGTCATAAATGTGCTCGTAATACACCTCACCGTAATTGGGCACACCAGTACACCACCTGGTCGAGTCATTGCCGTAGAAGAAATTGCTGTTCCAGGATAGTCTTTGTCTGCCTTCGGGGCGGACCAGGTTTGCACCAACGAATTCCTGCTTGATCACAGCTCGACGATATTGAATTGGTTTAAGTTGCTCTTGATAAATCATCGGATCAGATCTGACTCTCGACTCCAGACTCCTAGACTCTCGACCTTCAATTGGTATCTCTTCTCTGAGCTCAAGCCACATACCATCATCAGTAAACCATACACCGCCGTCCTTGGAATAGAAGCGGACAGCATTGTTCTCGAGCTGGCCGCGGTTGGGGGTGAAGGTGATCGGTCTTTGCAGTGACGCATCAAATTTATACTGAAACCGGTTCTCATTAGATTCACTATTTATTGATCCCTGATCATTTTGAAATACGCTGACCTCGCCGATGATCCCCATAGGATATAAGTTAAGGATAAAAATGGATACAATAATAAGACCTATTATTTTCTTAGTCAATTACTTACCCCGTAGATTGAATACACTTTTTTATATGTCCAGATATGTATTAAACATATAAAAGCAATTCGAATGATTTTGCAATATGTTACGTTTGAATATTATTTCGTAATTTGTTAATTCAAAATCCAAAAAACAAAAATCCAAGAAAACACCAAAACCAAAATCACAAAGTATTTTGAGTTAGGGATTTTGGAATTTACCATGAGGCAAGATTTGGTAAGCTATTATTGATTAGTATTTCCAAATCTTTACTTTATTACCCACCTACCCTTAATTAGATATCGATTTGGGTTCGGGGTATTGGATTTACTTTATGTTCACAATTAACAATCCATAATTTACAATCCATGACCGTGGTGCTGCCGTGCTGGTTGACATAAATCCAAGTATTATCCGTTTATTATTAATATTTATTACCAGTTCTCTTGACAAGTCCCTAATATTTATTAGATCGGTTTAATATAATCTAACACTTAAATCTTTGAGTTTGTTATTTTTACCCTTGGTCTTTCTCCAAAAATGTCAATTAAATAGGTGATATATGACTATATACAAACCTTTAGCAAAGAAATTTAATTTTCGGAAGTTATTTATTTCATTGGCTTTTCAATAATCTAACGAAGATTTCGTTGCTTTGCTATTGGTTTGGACTTTTTTATTCACATATTGTCTAGAATTACCACTACAAAATTTCCTAGTTAATTGTTTATTGCACAGAAGTAACATACAACCAGAAAGATTGATTAATTAATTTGCTTTTATTTTTTTTCAACCTAATTTTATCTCTTACTTCTTGGAATACTAAAGAAATCCACTTTTTTCCATATTGCATTCGGACATTTTTCTTTTAAAGTTTCAACAAGTCTTTCATAAAAATCATTTTTGAAATCTTTGTCATTAAAACTTCCACAAGCTGGTGAAAGTGAATTATCTTCATAAATAATTATGAAATTCTTAATTACATTGTCCCAAGTGTATTGCCCATATCCAATCTTAGTTATATTCTCAAATCTATGAAATGATTTTGCATATAAACGTTTAAAAAGATAATCGTTTCTATTTGTAATCCCATTCTCATATATACCGTCGATTTCAAGTCCACCCATTGCTATTACAAATGGAAAACAGAATAAGAAGATAATGAATGGGATTAAAAAACCTAATAGAGGCGATCCCATAATAGTTCCCGTTCCAATAACAGCGAATATTGCTAAAAGTAAACCTACTATACAACCAGTAACATAAGTAAGTAAACCGAATCGTTGAGCTTCAATAGTATCATCCCATCTTCCCTGAATACCTCTGTATAATAATTTACCTCTATCTTTTTTCATGGAATCTCTTCTTGTTTTTTATAATTCTGTAGCGTAAGGGGTTGTCAAAAATGTGGTTGTACTTTTTATTAATTGTATTATCGATATTCCCACAATAACATATGTAATCTTTTCTCCGAGAAATCCAACCCAAGAAACTTTATCTGAGATAACATCTTTATAACATTTAACTGCACCTATAAATGAAAAAGCAAACCCTGTTAAATGCATTGCAAATTGAATAATTGGATTTGAGGGTATTGGGTTTTTATAGAGAATTAAAACAATACCTAAAATTCCCCATACAAGTCCTACGATATCTCCAAAAAATGTTTTCAAAGCCCCTCCTCTTTCACCAGTTTTATATTTAGCATACATTGTAAGAAGACCAGCAATTATTCCGGCACTTCCAAGAGTTAATCCAATAGCGGGCAATAAATCCTCTAAATCATTATTGCCATTCTCAAAGGTCTCCATAATACCATTTGCTATTGCACCAATTATTGCACTTACAATTATTGGTTTAACAAAATCTATAATTGCGCCTATACCTAATGCAACAGTAAAAGGTTTTGTAAGTACTTCCACTGCAAATATAACTGTTAATAATGCAGTGAATCCCCAATAAAGTTGGCTATTGAATACTGCATCAACAATCCCAACAAACATGCCAGCGGCCCCTGCAGATTCATAACCATTTTTTATGTTATTTGCCATGTCATTCACAAAATTATTAATGGCATCTTTTATCGGCTTGAGGACCGTATCCATCATAAATCTAATTGCTTTCCAAATCCATTCAAGAAGCATGCTCAAGAACTTTTCTACTAATTTGGCGAGTTCAGTTAACAACTTCATGAGAGCTTTTATTAACCCTTCAAGCAATCCATCAAGGTGTGTCTTGTATTTCGCATAATTACCGCCCTCGTCCTCGGCCTCCACCCAAACATCGTAGCCACCTCCTAGAGACTTCGCCGCATCCACATCGAAATCTTTCTTGAAACTTTTACTCTGTTCTCCGTCACAACCGATCTTCTTCCAGCTTTGGCCTTTAATTCTGACCTTTATATAATCCAAACCACTCAGATCATAGACCTTACCGGAAACACGTATGACATAGTGCCACCAGCCCTTGTCATAATGCTTGACCTCAACTTTCATGATCAGCGGCGGTGTGCCGTCACGCTGGGTGGGTGATGGCACTGGTAGGACTTTGTTATTTTTATCTGCCCACTCCTCGTAAAATTCCCAGATCACCGGATAGAGGTCCATGAAATGTATTTCCTCGTAATCTGTTAGGCCATCGGAATCTGTATCGGAAGTATTTGGTGCTGTTCCGTTTGAAAGTTCTTCAAAGTCCGTAAGACCATCGTTATCCGAATCTATATAATTTGGATTTGAAATAACAGTCCATGGCTTACCTATCTGCTTCTTTGTGGTTTCCCAGTAAATTAAAACACTCCAGCCTGCCACCTCCTCGCCGTCGTTTAAGCCGTCACCGTCGGTATCCAATTTGGTAGGATCAGAACCCGTATGTGTTTTATTATAAATAAATTTCACTTTTGTTAATCTAACGATACCAAAACACATATATGGGTGTAATAATATTATGATAATTATGAATGACTTGACAATTACAAAAATGCTGGAAGATAGACAAGCTGCAGTATTTACAACGCAACAATTGGCCGTATTGTTCGGGTTGAAACCCAACTCCACTACAGTGAAATTAAACCGTCTTGTAGCAAGAGGTGTTTTGGTTCGCGTGGTTAGGGGCCGATATACTCTGCCTAGCACAAATATACTTGCCGTTGCTTCCAGCATATATCCGCCATCGTATGTGTCATTATTAGCAGCATTTGAATATCATGGCACTACCACTCAATCACCCAGGATGATCGATGTTATAAACAATGTACACACGGGTCGTACAACAATATTGTTGGAGTCCGGGCTGTTTGAAATACGTTTTATTAAAGTAGCTCCTTATTTGCTCTTTGGCTATGAAAAGAATTTTATTAATAGCATGACCTCTATGATCGCTGAGAAAGAAAAAACGATAGTCGATAGTTTATTACTCATTGGTTATGTATCATTGGACGAAACAGTGGCGTGCATTCGCAGCCAGGTTAATTATGAAAAAGCAATGGAGTATGCCCGACGCACCGGCCGACAGAGCGTGATAAAGAGATTGGGATATCTACTCTCATCTGAAGGAATAGATGTTTTGCCAAAATTTCTAAAGGGTCTATCGAAAACCTATGTGCCGCTGGACCCCGCACTCTCCAAGCGAGGGAAATATGACCCGAAGTGGCGAATTATTGTTAATAGGGTGATCGAATGAATCGTGATGAACTGAAAAGACACATCGGAATAACCGGTTACTCGTTGGGACAAGTGGAAAAAGATTATTTTCAGCATATGATTCTTGGTGCATTATCAAGAAGAGCTGGTGGAGGGTTGGTGTTCAAGGGAGGCACAGCATTACAAAAACTTGGTATTATACCCCGGTTCAGTGAAGACTTGGACTTCACTGCACGATATGATCCAAAGATACAAAAGTTAAAAGATTATATTTTAAGGGTTATCCATAATTATAATTTCTTGGCCGAGGCAAACAATTTTATTGACGATGAGAGAACAGCTGGTTTTCGAATTAAGATACAGGGTCCACTCTTTCGCAACAGACAAGGATTATGTACTATCAGAATAGAGATTAGCAAAAGAGAGTCAGTGATATCAATCCCTGAAAATAAAGAATTCAATCCACCATATCTTGATATACTGCCATATTCTTTGAATATCATGCATAAGGAAGAAATTCTTGCTGAAAAGATTCGTGCAATTTATTCTAGGCATAAGGCACGAGACCTTTATGATATTTACAAACTCTTAGAGATAGGAACAATTTACAATATCGATCTAGCTAATGAAAAATTGGATTATTACAATCTTCAATTCGATACTGGATCATTCATAGAAAATTGTGAGAAATTAAAACCAGATTGGGAGCGGGACCTACAAAGCTTAATGCAAAATATCGTACCATATAATAATGTCTTGAATGTTATTAAGGAAAGACTTTTGAAAGATCAGAAACTATAAAATAACCCATCTCACATTCGCTCAATAAATCCTACTTATCAATTTGCTCATTTTGGATTTTCGAGGCGGAACCATGAAATTACATGAATATATGGCGAAAAATGTATTTTCCGACTTTGGCATACCCACCCCAAAGGGCATCGTAATTGGCAGTCTTGAAGAATTCGAGTCTGAAAAACAAAATCTGAATTATCCCATTGCCATCAAATCACAGGTGTTAGTTGGCGGCCGCGGCAAGGCGGGTGGGATCAAGTTTGCAGAATTAGAAACTGAGGCGCGAGAAGCCATTTCAGAGCTGCTGGGTGCGGATATCAAAGGTTTCAAGGTCAAGCAGTTATTACTGGAAGAAAAAGCCGACATGGCCAATGCCCAGGAGTTGTATTTAGGCTTCACCATTAACCGCGAGGCGAAAAGGGTTACTTGCATCCTATCCAGTCAAGGCGGTGTTGACATCGAACAGGTGGCCCGTGAGCACCCGGAGCAGATCGCAAAAATGGACATTGATCCTGAAACCGGGCTGGAACTCTACCACTGCCGTAAATTGGCGAAAAGCATTGGCTTGAACGGTAAGGCTGTGTTAAAGGTTGCCAATGTTGCCGTAAAATTATATAAGGCTTTCAGGGTATCAGACGGAGAATTGGCTGAAATTAATCCGTTGATACTAACCAGTACTCAAAATGTAATTGCCGTTGATGCTGTGTTAAACATAGATGATAATGCACTATACCGTCACCCGGAATTCAAACAAGAGCGCGAAACCACGGAAGAATTCACCGCATTGGAAAAGGAGGCACGCGAGGCTGGGTTGGCATATGTTGACCTGGATGGCGATATCGGCATTATCGGCTGTGGCGCCGGACTGGTGATGGCCTCTTTGGATATTCTAAAACAATACAACGGTGAGCCCGCTAATTTCTTGGATGTAGGCGGCGGTGCTAACGCGGAAAACATGCGAAAGGCGTTGGATATTGTGATGAGGAAACCGGGAGTTAGATCTATTTTTGTTAACATATTCGGCGGCATCACACACTGCGACGAGATTGCCAGGGGTATCGTGGATATTGCACCGAAAATTCCAATCTCCATTCGTATGATGGGTACCAACCAGGAAGAGGGAATTAGAATATTGAAAGAGAATAATTACAATGTTTATGACACCATGGAGGATAGTGCGGAGCATGCGGTGGAACTTGCCAAGATCGATAGTAATAAATCCGAAGTACGAAAAACGAAATTCTAAACAAACTCTAATTTTCCAAAAACCAAATAAGATTGTTTTTTGTGATTTGTAATTTGTTTAGGGGTTAGAATTCTGTTTAGATCATTGATTGATCAAAGGAATTCTAAGCTCGATAAAAAATAAGATAAAATTAATAATTATTCTTATTTTTGCGAAGTATTTAGAACTTCGGATTTAGAATTTTCTTTCATTGATAATAAATATATAATGAAGGGGTTTAATATTAAATTAGAGAGATTATTGAAAGTACAAAATCATATCTCTACAATTTATCTTTTAAAGACGATTTCGACTAGTGGCATTGAAATTCCAATAGGCGTTAATAAAAAATGTTTTTGTTATCTTTCAGTTAACGAAATGTTTTCTTTTAATCTCGGACAGCTCTACAATGTCTGGTAATTTACCAAGATCGGTTCCATCCAGTAAATATACATTTACATTCTCAATATCAACAAACCTGTTCTTGAGCATTGGCCCGAGAAATTCCGGCTTTGCCGTGTTAACCGGCGTGCCGCTGCCCAGGTCATTGAACGCGGGCATGATGATGATCTCGGGGCCGGTATCTTTGATCCCGGGGTACCTGTCCACTGCACGGGCCATGTTCAAATGTCCACGAACCCAACACGAATATGACGCCCGCCCGCCAAGCTTGTCGATGAACAATACGTGTGGATGGTTATGGGCCATCAATGTGATGGCCTTTGGCGGGTTGAGCACATGCGGCGCCGGCCAGGTGTGGCCGTGGAAAAAACCGAAACCGTGGATCACAGCGCCAGAGTTTGGGTGGAGCTCTATGTTTGCCAGGTCATCGGGTATTAATTTTCGTAGCCCGCCGTCATGGTTGCCAGGGATGATGTGGACACTTTCAAGAGCACTTGATAAAGTTTCAAATACTTTCGGCAGTTCGTACCACTCCTGGTTAGATGTTTTCGGAACGGTGTGCTTGATATCACCGACCAGGATTAGCTCGGTGACGGAATTTTTCGAGCATAACTTCAAGATGTGTTCAGTAATTACCTCGGTCTGGCTGGGCAGATGCGCACCTGCGAGGGCTATTGTATGCTCGATGCCGTAGTGTATATCTGCGATTATTAAGATGTTACCAATACCGCTTTTGGGATGCTCCACGATGAATGCGGGCTCGTCGTGAATAGGATGGGCATTGACGATTTTTTCTGTTCTTCGTCTGTTTACGGCCATGGAGTAGTTAGAACGTTCTCTAGTTTATAATTATTTTTCTAATACGTTTGAATTTTCAAATCCGGCTCCGAGGGCCTGCCCTCAGCTCTTGCGCGGCTTCGTGGTACAAAAACCCCTCCCCTCCATAATAAACCACGAATTAACACGAATCTTCACGAATGTTTTTATATCATTCGTGCCAATTCGTGTGTATTCGTGGTTTCAAACCGAAAAATCAATCCGTGTAAATTTCAGTTTTTATTTCGACCTTTACCTTTTCAATACAACAATTTACTTATATTCCGCCAAGCATTATCAATTTGATTCGTGATGAACACTCTTCGATCGCTCCGCCGTCGTTACGGGAGGACAACTTTAATTGTAATAGGCATAGCCTTGGCGATCGCATTTTCCACCATCATGCTGTCCATTGGTGTTGCGATCCAGGATTCGAGCAAGAAGATCATTGACGAGGCTGGTGTGGACCTGTTCGTTGAATCCAGTGTGGATCTGTCACCATTATTACTCGAGTTTACCAACCGTTTCGAGATCGACCATGGTAGAACGATCGCGCAGGCAATGGTGGATAATAATTCGAAGATTCGTGAAGCGGCGCCGTGGCTCAAGAAGAACCTATACATGGCCAAGTATCCCGACGAGATCAATGCAACCGACCCGCCAAAATTCTCGCTGTCGGTTTGCAAGGGCTTTATCCCGGAGCAGAATCGATATTTCAGCGGCAGAACAATTGTGGATGGCCGAAAGCTGCCCACGCAAAATGACCCGTTCTATGCAAACGGCACATACCTAGACGGTGAAGCATCCGATAACTTTACCCATGAGATCCTGCTCAGCAAGTCGTTGGCAAAAAGACTGGATGTCGCGGTGGGCGATATTATCTATATCGATCCTATCCTGATCACCGACGAGCTCACCGAGCACTCGCTCGAAGCATGGTTCAAGAATGCGACGATGTTCAAGGTATACGGAATAATGGTGGAATCGTTTGAAAGCCAACAGGCGTTGATGGCGCACCTTCATCTGAGTGAACTCCAATATATATTGGATCTTGATGAAAAAGATACCGTCACCAGTATCTATGTGAACCTGTATCATAGAAGCGACCGTGAAAATGTAAAGCACTGGCTCGAAAACGAGTTCATTTATAAAGATTCGATCTCGGTTCACACACCGGGTGAGATGTTGGAGGATATTTCCGATCTAACCGGTATGCTGGAAGGTTTCTCGAGAATGGTTGTGATCATTACGATATTGGTGGCGGCTCTCTTTATCGGTACGGTTTCCATGATCTCCACCCGTGAGCGCAGCCGCGAGATCGGCGCACTGCGCGCTATCGGGATATCTAAATTTACCATTAACAAATTCATTATCAAGGAATCGATGATCATGTGTATAGCCGGTTTAATAATTGGTTTTATTCTGGGCTATATCGGGTCCGATATCATAAATGATTATATTGTCAGCACCCAACCGTTCTTACCCCCGAACTTTCGTGTCACCATGATCACACCGGGTATTGTTGCTTTTGTTACATTCATTACATTATCGATCGCAGTATTAGCCAGCTTGGGCCCTTGCTATTGGGCCATGAGCCTCAAACCGGTGGAGGCCTTAAGAAACGATTGATAGATCGAATTAGGTAGAAGGAAAAATTGAAGTCTTTCGGTATACGGTTTGGCTGCTCGTATCGTCCAACGGTTTCGGCTAACGGCTCTTTGCCGTTTAACGTTAGACGATTTACGATACGAGCTTCGAAACCGATGGACGAAGCCTGTAATATAACTAAATAAATAGAAATTAGAAATAATAATACATAATTCTTGCGGAAATGAAATATGATAATCCATAATCTGCTCAGGCACAAGGGTCGGACAATCATGTCAATAGTGTCGGTGGCGATCTCCACCGCACTTCTAGTGTCATTACTCTCGGTGGCGGAAGGTATTTGGCAAAACACATCGCGATCGGTCTTGGCCAGTGGTGAAGACATCCTCATAGTTCCCGACCTGCCAGGCGGCAGCGGTGCGGGCAGTCTTGGAAGTATAAGTAATGGTCATAAGATAGCCGATGATATTAAAAGTGATACAACAAATATTTCAGAAACCTCGCCGTTGTACGGCACACTGCTGAAGATCGAACAAGTTGGAGAGATAAGTTCCGATAATACCGTCAATACCGAACCAAAGACCGGCGGAGTGTTATCTTTGGGTGTAATTCCCGAGCGTCTGAAGAAGTTCCTCGTTAACGGAGATACATATAACCTGGATATGATCGAGCTAAAATTTGACGACTGGTTCGAGACCCCGGGCGACCCGCATTATGAGAATGATTTCACTGGCCCATGGACATATGAAGTATTGGTGGATGACTATCTGGCCGGAAAATATCAACTTACCATAGGTTCCAATATAAATTTATCTATTGGTAAAGAGGCCCATACATTTACAGTTGCGGGTATTTTCAAGACCAATCTGAAAGGCGGGTATTTTGAAGATTTTATAGATGGGTTTACAATCCTTCATTTGAGTGAGCTTCAGAGCATATTGGGCGAAGATGTGATCACCAAAGATAATCGTACAGTGGTGATCGATTATGTAAAAACCATTGCGATCTCGCTCAAAAGTGAAAGCGAGGGCGCCAACCCGGCAGATGATATCGCGTTCGGCCTTCAAGAGAAATATCCATTATTGGATGTTATAACCCTGGGCGAGCAATTGGAACGATTGGAAGAACAGAATGCCATGACCCGCGTATTTTATACCGCGATCAGTTTGGTATCGATCATAATCGGGTTATTATTTGTTGCATGTATCATGTTGATCTCTGTGTATGAAAGGATAAATGAAATAGGTATACTGCGTGCCATCGGGATATCGAGAACCACTATCTTTAAATGGGTGATCCTGGAATCACTAATGCTTATCATAATGGGCATCTTGATCGGTTTTTTGCCAGGATATGTCGGTTCCGAACTGCTTGGAGCCTATATAAGTGAAGATATCGGCATCTCCGAGGATCTGACCGCGTTCACGCCAGAGCTGGTGGTTTGGTCGTTCCTCGGTATGTTGGGTATAGGTACGTTAATGAGTTTGATCCCCGCACTGCGTGCAAGCACCATGAAGATCACAAATGCAGTCTCGTTCGTGAGGTGAAATAAGAAATGCTTTGAAGAAAAAATGTAGCATCCGCATTTCTTATTAGAGATGCGGGATGAGGACATTTATGTAGAATTATTAAAATCATTCATTTGTGGGATTAGGGCTGTAGAATTTATGCAACTCACATCCCACACTCCACATCCCAAATCCCTTGTATATTATATGAAAAACTATTAACAATTAAGCAATAAATTAATAGATTAAGATTTCATAAAGTAATGTAAATCCCAACATAAAAGGTGATCTAATCAAATTACAAGCAGTCAATAAAAAATCAGATAAAAAAGAACAAAAAGCCATTATCAAATTAATAAATGTTTCCAAAATCTATGATTCCGGCGCGGTCAATGTCAAAGCACTGATCAATATAGATCTTACAATAGGGAAGGGCGAATTCTTGGCGATCGAGGGGCCGTCCGGAAGTGGAAAGTCCACTTTATTGAATATAATCGGCTGCATCGATACACCTACCAAAGGCAAGATCTTTCTCTCGGGCCGTGATATAACTGGCTTAAGCGAGCGCGAGCTTACGAAGATCAGGCTTTTGAAGATCGGCTTTATTTTTCAATTATTTTATCTGATACCCACACTAAAAGCGTGGGAGAACATAGACCTACCGTTGCGTGAGGCAAAGGTGCCCAGGAAAAAGCGCAAGGCACGTGTTGACCGATTGCTCAAAATGGTAGGTCTGTCGAAGCGTGCGAATCATTATCCCAATCAATTAAGCGGCGGGGAATGCCAGCGGATCGCAATTGCACGTGCATTGGCAAATAACCCCGAAATCTTACTGGCCGATGAACCAACTGGCGAGATCGATAGGGCTACGAGCAATAGAATTCTGAAGATCTTCAAAGATCTGGTTGAAAAATATCAGATGACGATAGTTCTTGTCACCCATGACCCGAAGATCTCCGAGCAAACTCAACGGCGGATCATCATCGAGGACGGGCGAATTTCTTAATGCGGAATATTCTGAATATTAATTCAGAGAGAATCTACAATCTGATATCCGGGTGGACGAATTCAACATTAACCTCGCCTTTTCGCATGCCCTCGGAAAATGCGGTAATGGTGGGGGTTAAAGTTTCCTTAACAGATCGAAGTTCGGTCTTGGCCACACCGCCCCTGCATTTCACGATACGATCGGAAAGCACACCACCGGTGGTTAAAAAATGGATCTCGTTCTTGGCGTTCGTGATCAGGCTGCCATCCTCGTCTCGGATGCTGGCAGTTATTGTAACCGTTGATTTGCCGTCGGCGCGCATCTCGGGGATGCCATCGCCGTCATGGTCGGGTGCGTCAATGGCAAGATCGATATATGGCAATGTGGACCTTCTAACAAGTTCTTTGGGCACGCCACTGCTGCTGAACTTCAGTTCGTACTTGTAGATCTCATTAGCCACGATCTCGTCGTCCGGGACGATGAACTCCATTACGTTGGGGTCCAACCGTCCGGTTGTTGATCTATTATTAATATACTGGGTTGGCGCCAACCCGGTCGTATCCTGTGAGATCATTGATATACCTATGATCTCTCGGTTCTTTCTATCATATATGACAATCATACCAAAACCTCAAACATGGTCTATTGTAAAACACCAAAAGCTATCCAATTCACGACGCCTTTATCCTTACCATCATCGGATAGTGCATGAATTTTGAAACCATTTTCCGTGATCTCATAGGGATAGCATCGAATGGCTTTTTTCGATTCGTCAGCGCTGTTTAATGTGCCGCTTAGTGAAATTAATACATGGGGTTTCACACCCCAATTCAATTGGATGTATGTCTCATGGCTGGACACACCGGAAGCGATCAGGATCTGTGATTTGGATACAAAATTATTGATCGTTGCCGCGATGTTGTTAAGGTCATCTTTGATCTCTGTTTGTAGATCATTCCAGTCGTCGGCCATGATCAGGTCGCCTGGTCCCTTTTTACGCGGGTTGAAAGTTGTATTGATCACCGCACTTTTGTCAACTTTTTCCAGGTCCCACTCGGTCTCATCATCTTTTGGCTCTGATATCGCCTTAACCTCTGACCCTGCTATTATTTTGGGTTTTGCCATTTTATCATCCTTTTTGTTTGATTGAATATTGATCTAAAATGAAATTTTCCAAATCAAAGATAATGTAAACTTATCGGTTTTAGTGATCTCCGGAAATACCACACGATTATACATGACTCCGCCATCTTCGGAATTGAAAATTCCAGCTTCGGTCAAGATGCCATTTGCATCCTCATAACCAAAGGTAGATGACAGTGTTACCACAATATCCGAGCCGCCTGAGAGTTTTGTGGGGTTAAGCTGCCTGGGAAGTGCTTCTTCAAGAACAGAGGCAGAAACCAGTTCTGAGCCATTATTGAGTTTTGCGATCAAATAATCATCGGACTCGGGGTCCATCACCAGATCCTCGAAGGTCTCTGTAATGCCCTCGGCTTCATTTGTTAGAATGAAATTTGCCACAGTCCTCTTGCCTCGGCCACGCCCGCTCACATCAATGGCTTTGATCTCCAAGATCGTGTTATTTCCACACTCTCCACTAAGTTTTGAAGTGAGTTTAATAACATCTTTATTTTTTTTATCTTTTAGGATAATAGATGCGTTCTTTTCTTCCTGGATATTGTTTTGATCGAACACTTTTCGTGGCGGGTTCTCCTCTACGAGGTTATCGTCGGCGGGTGATGGTTTTGTCGAACCTGTGCCAACACCGATATGGCTCACACCCTGTTTCTCGGCGCCCCGAAAGATATTGGCAAGTAATATTTTACCACTTGATGTGATCAGATTTTGGTATTTTTGTTTTTTTACTATTTTTCCCGCTTCATCACGTAGGATTATCTCAACCGAACCTTTTATTGAATTATGATCACATTGTATGTTCATCCCAAGATCCCCCAGACCTGTTTCCTGTAATGGAAATGTTTGGTAATAGACATGGATTGATAATAAGATGTTGTTTCATGTAAAGTTGTGAAAGGGTTATTGTAATAAGTAATAATAAAGATTTTCTTAACCGGGTAAGAGTTCTAGGGCGGCTTCCCATAAAGCAATAAATATTTATAGCAATAGAACAATAGAGGTGCGGAAAACTACAGAACAGATGACCTTCTATACACCCTAAACTTTTTAAAAAGCACTATCAACCCCCCCTATTGGTGTATCGAAGTTGGTGAAGAGAGGATTGGAAAATAAGGATGTTCGATGATTTATTGGTTCTACTTCAAAAAAAAGATCTAAAAACGCCCACACTTTTTTTTATATAAATCATCACATCCTTTTTTCCTGCATTTTTGCGTTTTGATTGGATAGAATAATAATTTTAGATCAATGAGATGGTCGACTGTTAGACCGAGTGACAGGGGTCTGGGGCCGGAAACAGTTGCTAGATGTTAGTTGCTAGTTGCCAGTTTAATAATATCACACTAGAAACTAGAAGCTAGCAACTGATAACTAACGGGGTCGGGGTGAGAACAAGGTACGAGTTTAACGGGAAGAATCAATAAATAAGCACACTGGCAACCGACAACTGATTACTGACAACTAGTATGGACGGTAGACCATCTAACAATTAACTCCTACTTTTGACTGGGTAAGAATTCTGAATTAATTGTAATGCATTTTTAAGAATTCTTAGTTCCAGACAATTTTTTATGAAAAATTGTTGAGGTTTAAAATTTGACTTATCAATTTGCTCTAGCAAATTTTTCTAAAGGTATAAATTCCGAATCTAATTACATAATTATAGAAAGAATTTATAGCTCGAGACCATTTTCGTAAGAAAATTGTCGAAGCTTTGAAAAACTAAAAAGTTTTTCAATGTAGAATAATTTTTCTCTAGAAAATTGTTCCAATATCCCAAGCAACGATCAAGCACATTTTACCAACAACTTAATTACCCCCTTTATTATTTATACACTTGAAGGTGAAAATCATGAGGCTCATGAGACGGGGCGTCCTGGTATTATTCTGTTCGATTTTCCTGATCTTGGTATCCTTGACTTATCCATTGATCAAATTTGACATCACTGCGGATTCGAAAGTTCAGACATTCCATGATGGGACAGATGAAAAAATTGTGAGTGTCCCGGATTTTGATACGAGTTTCTATATTGAGGTCCCGACAACTGCAGATGCACTTGAAGCAACCATGAACGTGTCGTTTGTGGATTTTGACGGGCTTTACCCGATCAATCCTATATTGCGAATGGGTACATCTATCGACCCGGTCTGGATGAAGCCGCTTTGGGAATACAAGAATACAGGGTATGGTGCACTGGGGCATCAATACAGCTTCACCAGTGGTGCAATTGAAGATGAGCTCGTGTACGATGAGGCCACGAAGGAGGATGAGGTTACGATATTTTTACCCGCCTCGGCTCATGTACGCTCGGCAAAGATAAATCTCACTGGCATAGAATATGACTGCTGGTCGAAAGATGTATTGGAGTTAAATGTCGAGCCGGACGGTACCGGTGACTATGAACCGGATATGACCGTTTTCAATGACCAACTGTTCACGGTCTATCGCAGCTATAATGATGTGGTTACAAATGCAAGTGACGCAGATATTGTCATAACAAATTCCACAGATGGGTTCAACTGGAGCTCCGGATATGAGATCACATCCAGACCGGATAGCATACCGCCGTATAATTATTCATTGACTTCGGCCGATTGGCGGCCGGTGCTGGAACAATTCAAAAACAGGTTATACTGTGCCTGGGAAAGCAACGGCACCTCCACTTCAGGCCCCGACCATGATATCCTTCTACGCTCATCGGCAAACGGCATCACCTGGAGCGAACCCATCGTCAATGTGAGCGACCTTTGGGAAGATACATATTCAGTCAATCCGGGGATCAAGAATGATTGGACGGCGGATATGGCAGTTTTCAAGAATAAACTGTGGCTGGTCTGGGTCAGTAATAATACGGGTTCCAATAGCGGTTTTTCCACATCTATCGGAGATATAATGATCACCAATAGCTCGGACGGCATTACCTGGGGTGTGCCCAAAGACCTGGTCAAGGGTGATAATTGGTACACCAATGATCTATCACCGAAACTTACTGTGTTCAATAACAGTTTATATGCGGTCTGGGTGTCGAATACGACCAAATTAGCGCATAATGATGAACTGGACTTTGATATAGTATACCGAAACACCACCGATGGTGTAAACTGGAGCGCGTTAAAGACACTAAATCCCAATGATAATGATTACCTGTTTGGCAAGGGTAGTGTTGACCATCAGCCCGTGTTGTTGAGCCATGATAACAAGTTGTACTGTGCCTGGATGTCTGCAGCTACTCAATACACTTCTGGGGTGGACTTTGATATAGTTCTTGGGTATACCTCCAATGGTACTTTTGACTCGGAAAATATAACTCACATGGAAGTGTCGGACGAGAAAAATAATTATTACGAACATTCACCACAACTAACAGTTTTCGAAGATCGACTGTACATAATATGGGTGAGCGAGGTTGCGGGCAATACGGGCAATAGCGAGATTTTGGTGCGGTATTTAGATCTCGATCTTGACCTTAACCCAGCCAACAACCACCTTAGCATGATCCAGCAGGTCAACCCACCCGATAACGGCGGCAAAGATTATTGGCCGAAAGTTAGCGTGTTCAAAAACAAATTATTCGCAACCTGGGTTTCAAATGACACTAAAACAGGTACGGGCAAGGATAAGGATATCATACTTACTCATCTAACCACATCGCATCTACCTTTAAAGATCGGTTTGGATGTGGGTGGTGACGGTACCTGGGATATTGCGAAAGCTACTCAATTAGATGAGCAAATTACAGAGTTCGACCTGACTTCGTACTTCAATAATGTACTCACCAACAATACATGGCAAGATAACAATTCAAAAACAACTTCGTACGGTTTTACAATGAGCGAGATACCCTTGAATGTCCAATTTTCGGGCCCGGGGAAAATTCTTGCCCAGGACTTGCATATTTATTATAATTGTACATTTCAGGTCAAGGATTTCAGTAAAAAATTAAATGAATATATTACATCACATCCGGGTGAGGCCACGAGTAATAACACGATCAAGATCCCGTTTACACTAACGGTTCCGGTCAGCACAAAAGGGAAGATCAAGGTCTCGGACGTGTCGGTGATCTTTGATCACAAGCCAAGTATAAATATTATCGAGCCGCCTGAAGATGGGTTGACCATTTCCGAGCCAGTGTTTAGAATTCAATGGTCGGACTTCGATCCGGACGATAACGCAAAAATTTCACTGTATTATGATACTGACGCCCATGGTTTCGATGGCAAGGTCATTGCTACCAATTTAAGCGAGGACGGCGACTTGGATGAGAATTATTTTGATTGGGCCTGGTGGAACACTGAAGAACTTCGAGCCGGTGGAACCTATCATATCTACGCCAATATAACCGATGGAAGGAACTATTACCTTAATTACAGTGAGGGGCCGCTCAAGATCCCACTGATCAATATAACCAATTTTATCGATCTTCAACTCGTGGAACCAGACGGAGTTGACGATGACGCGTGGGATGCCGTTGTGATACAATGGGCGAGTTATAACTATTGGCCCGACCAGACCGCTAATATCGCACTGTATTATGACACCGATGATAATGGCTTCGACGGATTGCCTATCGATATCAACAACGACAGTAAAGTCGATGACCAGGATCTAATAAATATGACGGGTGAGCATGGTCAAGGCACGATCATATGGAACATATCAGGACTACCTCAGGGAAGCTCGGTTTTCATCTACGGCAAGATCACCGATCACTGGAATATTTCATATTCTAACTACAGTTCAGGTCCGATCACGCGCCTTCATATGCCAGCACCGAAAGGGTTTGTTCTCGTGGACGATCTGGACCCACTCGACAATAATTTTACCACCCATGACCAAAACCCGTCGTTCACATGGCTGCCGCCCATGGCCAACCCGCCCGATGACATGGAATATGTCTTTAAGGTCTGTGAAGGATCAGATAACTCCGGTGAAAAAGTGTTTGAGGACACCGTATTGACCACCGAGGTTTCGGTTGATAAACCACTGGAATTTCATCAAATATATTATGCCGAGGTATTCGCACAATTGGCTGATGGCAATGCCTCTATGAAAGCGGGTCTTACCTTTGAATTGACCAACCATGCCCCAGAGGCGCCAGTTATAGCAATTACTCCAGGATCGCCAAAAACCACATCAATACTGAATTGTACGGTCCTAAATGAGAGTTTCGATCATGAGAATGATCGTATCGAATATTCATACCTATGGTTCAAGAACGGTCACGCACAAGTAGACTATACAAATTTAACCGAGATCACGTCGGACGCCACCACAAAAGGCGAACGCTGGCGGTGTACTGTGTTACCCAATGATGGTATAGACCAAGGGATCGGCGGAAGTATTGAAGTATTGATAGGTAACAGCCCGCCCACCATCAAGATCGACGTACCAGTATCCGGTAAAGAGTACCAGGACAATGAGGTTATTAATATCAAATTTACGATCCATGACCCGGATGCGGGTGATATCGAGCATATTCAATACATAGTATATGCAAACGAGCTGAAACATAAGATAAGAACGGGATATGTGGATTCCAACAACGGTATTGTAGAATTTGCCACTTACCTGGCTGAGGGCACACATAATTTGACATTCAACATATCCGATGGTGAGACCAGTATCGAGGTATATCTGGAAGTGAAAGTTTCAGGCCACCAGACCGAAGATCTTAACAACCTGATGTTACAGCTCATCTATGGGATCGTGATCATAGTGGTCATCTTACTAATTTTCTTTCTGGCACTACTGACACGGGTGCGGAATATGAAGAAAGAAGATAAAGCGGAAGATAAAGCAGAAGTTGATGAAGAGGAATAATTAGTTTGTGAGTGTGGGAGTGTAAGTGTGTGGGAGTTATTATCAGGGATTTAGGGTCGGAAACAGTTGCTAGATGTTAGTTGCTAGTACTACTTTGTTAGTTGAAAAATTTAATGAACTATTTGGGTTTGGGATTTTCTTGAGGCATTGGTAGTAGAATAAAATGGTTTAGGTAATTCAAATTTGAAGTTTAGAATTTGTTTAGAGATTCGAAATTCGAATTTTACGTTATCTAAATAATAAATAAACATATTCTTAGCAGTTCGGAAATAGCCATGTCCAACATTTTTTCACTACGATTACAAGGATAAAATGATGGTAAAAGGAGAAATTGGAAGATCAATAAAAAAGGGAAACTTCGAAATATTTGTTAAACTGATCCCTAGTTATTCATACTCCATTGACGAAGAGGTATGGGTTTTAAAGCACATTGGTAAAAGGAGGTTAAAGAAATGAATAGAAAAAAACTTGAATCTGGAGATATTAAATGCCCGGATTGTGGAAAAAAATGCAGATCCACAGAAATAGCAGCCGCTGGAGCTAAAGTTAAAGGTTGGAGATGTAATTGTAGCTACGAACTAATAAGCCCTTATGAAATCGAAAAAGCCTATTTACTAATGCTAGCCAAAAAGCACGAAAAGGTAAAAATTTCCAAGAGAGGTAATTCTTACATGATCACAATTCCAAAAGCTATCGCTAATGCTATTAATATTGAAAAAATAAAGGCTGCGGAGGTTTTTCTGAATGGATGAACATACGATCTCGGTTATCGTCTAAAGTATATTCATCCCATGTTCGTTCTTTCATTCGTTGCTTGTGCGCATTAAGCGACTAATAGTAGGTGTCTGCAGGGGGTAAAAAAAAAGGAAAAATATTTATGTATATAGACGATAACTAATCATTCATGTTTTTGGGGGTAGTGGTTTGAAAAAGAGATTAATACATAAATTGATCACTTTTAGTTTCATTATATTTATAATTATTTCAAATGCTCAATTTTTTGTTTCAACAAATAATAATAGATATGAGTTCAATGAAAATTTGGAATTATTCAAATCCGAACAGAGATCCGCTAATTTTAATAACAAATTCCAAGAATCAAGTGGATCAAGATATTCACCATATCAAACAAAATATATTGAAGACAACTTTTTCAACGAGTCAAAAATTGATTTTAAGGAAAACGTACTTATTGATACTTCATTAGGTGAGATAACGATATTAGAACCAATGATACCTTTTAATAAGACATATTATAAAGACGGAGGTGGAACAGGTCGGTCGATCCAGCAAACATCCGATGGTGGATATATCATTGCAAGCACATCAAATGATGCCATTTTAACCAAAATAGATAAAAACGGCAATCTATCGTGGCGAAAAAGCTTTGGGGGGTATGACACAGATATTGGATATTTTGCAGCTGAAACAACAGATAAAGGTTTTATTTTATTCGGATCGACGTATTCCTATGGAGCGGGTAGTTCTGATGGATTATTAATTAAGACCGATAAACTTGGCAATCTAATTTGGGAATCCACATTTGGGGGTATTAGCGTTGATCTAATACGCACAGGTCAACAAACCTCGGATGGAGGTTATATTGCTGTTGGTATAAGTAAAGTTGAAGATAGTGCACCACAGAATTTATGGTTAGTTAAAACTGATGATATGGGTAACGTGGAATGGAATAAAAGGTATGGTGGACAATATACAGATGAGGGATATTGGGTACAACAGACGTCGGATGAGGGGTACATCATTACTGGTTCAACCATATCTTATGCAACTGGATCTGGTCGTACCTGGTTAATAAAAACGGATGATTCAGGAAATGAAGAATGGAATACAAGCTTTGAAGGATATCAAGGTGATGTTGGACATTATGTTCAAGAAACCTCAGAAGGTGGATATATAATCACAGGTACAAATAAAAGCATCTACCATGGAACAGGGAAAAGTGACGTAGCTCTTATTAAAACTAATAGCACAGGTGTTGTCGAATGGCGAAGCATTTTTGAAAGCATAACTGATGATTCAGGGCATACAGTCCATCAGACCTCAGATAATGGATATATTATTGGTGGTGGCATCGATGGTGATAAGTATCATTACATGTGTTTAATAAAAACAAATGAAACTGGCCATGTAATGTGGGATAAGAAATTTTATGGTAAAGAAGAATATTATCCAACATTTGCCCAACCAACCAAGGATGATGGATATATAATTGTTGGTACAACAAAAATCTACGGAGATGGCGGAAGTGATACTTGGGTAATCAAAACAGATAGCACAGGAAATATGTATCCAATTAGCTTTATGAATGGTACTATAATTTCACGAAATTTGCTAGAAAATGATAGTGCAAATTCAATAAACTTCTTTAATTGTACAGCATCAATTTACCCAGATACAAATATTGATGTTCAATTTTCGCAAGATAATATTACTTGGTATAATTCTTTAGGCATTTTAGATGACTTTGATCGATTGGGTGATAGATTAAATAATATCGATCTAAAATCTCTAGATTGGAGTGGAAATGAATTCTATTACAAATTGAACTTTTCAACTCATGATGTTGACTATATTCCAAATATCCTAAATATAAACATATCATTTACGATAAATATTGATTTACCAGCTTATACAAAAGATAAACCAGATCTTAGCATTGATAAAAGAGATATTAGAACGAGTTCTAATTATCAGAAGAGCATACTAGTCTATGATTCGATAGTTTTTAGAATTATAATCCATAATATTGGAAATGCTTCAGCTAACAATATAAAAGTCAAATTATGGGAAGGACATCCTGAGTCTGAAGATAGAAAGATCATATCAACGTGGGATCATGATGAGTTACACCCAAACAAAGAAGTTGAACTATCAAGAACCCCGGGCTATCAATTTGATACCATTGGAGAACACTATATTTATGCCGTAATTGATCCAGATAATTTAATTCTTGAAATGGATGAAGATAATAATATTGCTTTTAGAATAATAAATGTAACCCCAAGATTACCTGAACTTTTTATTCTGGAGGATATTAGAGATCAAGAAATAAAACCGTGGGTTTTTCGCAATGGTAAAAATGTCCAGACAGGAATATTACTTGATGGGGAAAAATATTGGTTTAATTTCAATATTTCAAATATGGGACCTCGTCATGCTTTAAATTTTAATGTCTCAATATACCTAGATCATCTATTGAATGAATTGGATAAAATTTTTATTGAAGAAATATACGCTGAAAAACGTGAGTATAGTATTACTACAAAATCAATAATCGCTGATTTCTCTATTGAGTCAGATAATAATCATAAAATAATAATTGTTATTGATCCAGATTATACTATTAAAGAACTAAACAAAGAAAATAACATATTAGAAATCCCACAGTGCTTTACAATTATACATCCAAAAGATGATCCAGACCTTGATGGATGCGTGAATGAATGGGAGATATATTTAGAAACAGATCCGTTTAATAAAAGTTCGAAACCACTAGATACCGATAATGATGGAAAACCAAATGGTGATGAAAATAATTCTCAACCTTGGATGGACTATGATGATGATAATGATAATTATAACGATGAAGATGAAAAAAATTCCAATACAGATCCATTAGATGATAATGATCATCCATCCAAACAAACTGATAAAAGTACTTTTATTGAAGAGAATCTTATTATAGTAATTTTCATACTTATTCTTATTTTTACAATCATAATAATAATTTTAGTAAGGGGCAAATCAAAAACAATAGAACTAAAAGAAACAAAACTAAAAAAAATAAAACCAATAGAAATAGAACCAATAGAAATAGAACAATCATATAGTGAAAATATGACACCCCAACCACTTGAGCAACAAACCAATTATCAAACAAACGTCCTCTCCAGTCAAAAACATATAGGATATTTTCTAATTACATTGGGTTTATTAGTAGCTATTGTAGTTCCAATCGCAATAATTGTCCGTGGAGGAGTGGGAGAAACTAGGGGATTTACTTTATGTATGGCAGTCTTAGCTCCTTATGTATTGATAATTCATGGTTATCGGATTGTATCTGCTAAATGGCCGGTTAATACCTGGAGTTGGAATTTGGAACGAAAAACCTAATCATCAAAACTAGTAATAAATATTGATAAATATCAATCCGTACCGAACAGTGCAAAGGGGGACGGTTTTCGCCACCGCAGGTACGGAAGGGTCTGAGTGGGAGCACCCGAGGTGGCCAATTTTGTGGAGGATGTCACTACGGCCACAATGGACAGCTACGACTTGCAGCAATATACGATTTCAGACACCCATACCGGCAGGGTGGCAAAATTAGCCAAAAATATACATGAGCTAACAAAAGCTACATTGGTGGGCATATCAAAACAGAAAGTAGAAAAAAGCACTGGTGAGAAAAAATGGGAGGTGTATCCCAATCTGGATGACAATATAAAGTTACATTCAGGTGATATTGTAATTCTACTGGGAAATGAAGACCAGTTCAAACGTGTTAGGGCCTACCTGGGAACGGTGCAGGGGCGATGAAGGACAGTTGCTAGGTTCTAGTTGCTAGTTGCTAGTACTACTTTGTTAGCTGAAGAATTTAATGAATAATAGACGGTCGACCAGTCAGCTGGTCGATCTGTCAGCTAGTCACCCAGTTGACCGGTATACTGTTAGACCAGTAAACGAGCAGACCGGGAAATTATGGGTTATGGATATGAATTGAAGAATTAAGGTTGAAAAATTTACTAATTTACTAATGTAAACTAGTTGGTACTTTTAAATTTTCAATTTACAATTTTCATTTTTAAATATCCCAAGCAACAATCAAGCATCTTTCAATTTTCTCTCTTTATATCTCGTCATCCCCTCATAATTCTTATAAACGATTAATACATAGTCCTCTCAATGATAGTTGCCTTGACTGGTACCCCCGGCACCGGTAAGTCCACTGTGAGTAAACAACTGGTCGACGATAGATATTCTGTTCTTCCCATCAATGAGATCGCAAAAGAGCGCAAACTGTTATTGGACTATGACTCCGACCGACAAACATACGAGGCCGATATTGACGGTTTGAACAAATATTTGACTAGATATATAAGCGAGCTAAATGCACAACATAATAACGAGCCTGCACCCGAGCCGCAAGATACCATATTTCTCGAAGGCCATCTGGCACATCACCTGGACATGCCGGAGATCGTAATTATTTTGCGCTGCCACCCAACAGTGCTAACGCAGCGGTTATCGGCGAAGGGCTGGTCGGAGAATAAGATACGTGAAAACCTCGAGGCTGAGGCAGTTGACGTGATCTTGATCGAATGTATGAATAGATACGATGAAGATAAAATATTTGAGATCGATACCACTAGTGAAAAACCAAGTGAAAGTGTCAAGAGAATAGTAGAAATATTAAGCGGTTCCTCCAAACAATATCAACCTGGAAAGATCGACTGGTCAGAGGAGATATTAAAATGGTATTGAATAAGTACAGGTCATTTGCCGATAAGATCTTGGACCCCGTTGCCAGGGCATTTTCCGGCCTCAGTCCGGATACTCTCTCTGCCGTGTCTTTGGTTTTTGCATTCATAGCATGTATCGCATTTATATTCGCCCATGAGGTGAATTATGAGAGTATGTTTAGCCCGGGGTATTATGTATATTATATGTTTGCCATAGCCAGTGTATGTATATTTCTTAACGGTTTTCTCGATGCGATCGACGGCAAAGTGGCGCGGTTAACTAATACTATCTCGAAACGCGGCGATTTTTTGGATCATGTATTCGACAGATATTCAGATATCCTGATCCTGGGCGGTATCATGATAAGCGCATATTGTGATGTGCTGATCGGTGCGTTGGCGATCATTGCAGTTCTCATGACAAGTTATATGGGTACACAGGCACAGGCACTGGGGTGTGGTAGGAATTACGGCGGCATATTGGGCAGGGCCGACAGATTGGTAATTCTGATGATCGCACCATTGGCGCAGATGCTGGTACTTTATTATTTCCCGTCAGGCCGATTGCCTTTTATTTATATCAATAATTTTACTCTCATTGAATGGGTCATGATCTGGTTCATTATTGCAGGTAATCTAACTGCTGTTCATCGTGGAATTCGTAGCTGGAATGAGTTGCGGGGCCAAGAACCAACAAAAAAAGGTATAATTAAACATAAAATTAAAGGCAAACATTAACATTGGGTTTGGATAGAGGGTTGAAATATCATCGTCAAAACCCTCTTTCCTCTAACGATTCATATCACCAATTCTACACAGTGTCCTCTTCCCTCTTTCCTGTTTGAAATAATAGCTAATTATAATAATTATTGGTTGGATCAACTTGGATAGTTATTCTATGCGAAGCGTTCCACAACATTTAAATAATCGTGTAAAAAGTGTTCCAATCTTTATTTTAATACTAACGATCATTTTTTTATTAATTAATTTGAGGTGACTGACATGCGGCGTACAGTTTCTGTTATTGTTGTGATCTTTTTATTATTGGGTGGATTTATATTACCGATATCTTTCGACTTGACTTCGCAAGATGCATCGGCAGAGGATTGGTATATGTCCATAGATGTGGATACCACCTGGAACACGGATATGGCCATCAAACAGGATATTTATATTAGCGCTGGCAAAACATTAACGATAGACCCGGGCGTTACAATTCTATTCGACGGAGCATTCAGTTTAATTGTAAATAGCACGGGCAAGTTGGTAGCGAACGGTGGCCAAACACAACCGATAACCTTTGACCGAACAGGAGGCAGTAAATGGGCAGGACTGGAAGTTCTTAATAATGCCAGGTCCGAGCTTGACTGGTGCACGTTTAATAATGCAAATAATGGGATCATTTTACAAAATAATCAATTTTATACCAACATCACGAACAGCTCATTCTCTAATTGTATACAATATTTAAATATTAAAACTTCAAAGGTCAATATAACCAGCACGAAGTTTGAAGGTAAAGCATTTGATAAAAACCCAAACCAGATCCTGGGCAAGATCGACATGGACAGCACCTCTGAAATATATATCCAGTATTTTGTTAACATATATACGGTGAACGGTTCGTCAGATCTGACCATGCGGGCGCGGATGACGTACCCGGTTTCGAATGTGAACGTGGACCTAGATAATTTTGTTCAGGACCGGCTATTCGGTACCACGGGTTCTAATGGTACCGTTTCGAACATGCGTGCAACTTCATTGAAGATCAATGGCTCGGCAAAAACCCGTGATTATCAATTTAGTATTTATAAAATGGAAGTGTCCGATAAGTGGGACAGCACAATGCGTGAGGCCTTTGGAATTTCTCGTAATTCTACGAATTTTAATTTATCTTCAATAGTGAATCAATCATTTTCGGGTGATGATCTTGAAGTCGATTCAAATCTTCATATTAATGCATTCTTCATGTTCAAATATCCACCTGTGATCACCTCAGCTTCAAATAGGGTGACCGTTTACGAGGATGCTCCAAAAACAGACAGTTTCATATTCTTTGATAATGATGACGATTCCGATCTCGAAAGTAATATCACTATTAATATTACCGACCAGCACGGGAAAACAATATATAGTGATGAGCCGAATACAACAGACACATGGATCAGCTGGTATAATGAAACAGAAGAGTTAATTTTCTACAGGACCATCGAATCACCCGACACACCGGCTGGCCCGGGGGATTACAAGGCCAAAGTAGATGAGACCATTTACGTAACAATAACAGACCTATTGGGCCAGAAGGCAGAACACAGCATAATAATCGAGTATCATAATGTTCCGGACAAGCCGATGATCACCGGGATACCGGTAACCATACCAGTGGTCGAGGATCAGGTGAAATATATCCCGATCTCGGTCTCCGATAACGATAACGGTACTGCCGACATATATATCTCAAGCAATAGTGAATATGTGAAATATGTCTACAATGATACCAATGACCAGAGTTTATATTTCAAGTTCCCGAACGAGTTTGGTGCGGACGGGTCACAACAGTTGGTGAACATCTCGGCAACCGATAACTGCTCGGATGAGGTTACATATAATTTTAATGTGCTGTTCAGCCAAACTCCCGACCGGCCGAAGATCATTGGCACGATCCCGAACAAGATCGGTACGGAAACCGACTGGACCCCGGAGCTTGTATTGAATGATTATTGGTTCGACCCCGACCCAGATGATAACGCGAACACTTTGGATTGGTATGTGTCGGGTGTGAATGCCAAATACTTTGAGGTCTTCGGTGCGAACCAAACGGCCGTTTCACCGTTAAGCTTCAATTACATCTATGATATTGATCTGGGTGGTGCCCGAAGCCAGGGTCAGATCGTGGATGATGTCACGATCTGGCTTGAGGATAAGGACGGGTTGAAAGTACATCAAAATATTAAATTGATAGTGACCGGAACAAACCAGCAACCAAGCCTGCACAAGGTCAAGATCAATAATACCCAATTTTCGGTACAGCCGGAAGCCGGTGATAATGACCAAACATACAAGTTCATGATCGAATACAAGGACCGCGACGGTTTAAAAGGTGATGCACCCGAGCATGTCAGGGTAATTATCGATAGCGAGCAGCATGATATGCTCGAACAAAACCCTGATGACGAAGATCATATCGATGGCAAGTTATATTATTACGAAACCAAGCTGAGTATCGGCACGCACCAGCATTATTTCGTATGCTCCGACAGCGCTCTCTCTTCTCGTCAGCCCAAACTGGACGACGATCCGAACATAATATCGTTGCCAGTAGTGAGCTCAAAGATCAATATCGGTAAATTCAAAAGTAATGACGGCAATTTCATAGCGAAAATAGCGTATACCGGTAATAAAGGCAGTGCATCGATCACGATTACGGCTACGGATGTTGTTTCTGTGCCTGCGGCCGCATACGAGGAGCGCAAGGGCGATATCGGTGTATATTTCGTGATCAAAACCCAAAATATGAGCTCGATCATCTGGGTGGATATTTCGGTCAAGTTTGGTTCCGGGTTTGACAATTATGGTTCTCGTTGGTTGAAGAAGGACGATATGGATTTGGCTTATCTGGAGAATACCACCTGGCAGCCGTTGATACAGGAATCGAACATGTTTCTTGAAGATGATATGAATATGCTGGGATGTAATTTCACGCGCACGAACATTTTAAGCGCTTTACTCATCGATAACAACACGGCCATGTTCACGGTGATCGGCTGGCTGGATGCGGATAGCGATGGGTATTTCAATGACGAGGATGATTTTCCGTTCGACACCGCAGCCAGTGAAGATAGGGACACCGACGGCTCACCCGATAAATGGAACCCTGGAAAAAACCAAAAAGACTCCACAACAGAACCGAAGTTACACCTGGACAAGTTCCCAGACGACCCCGCAGCCAGCCTGGATGATGACGAAGACGGCTATCCGGACGCATGGAACCCCGGTATGGGCTATAATGATTCCACATCGGACCCCAAACTGAACCTGGATATATGGCCCGGCGACCCGGAAATGAGTTTGGATACAGATCGCGACGGTTATGCCGATGGCGATAAATTGAACACGAAACCATGGATGGACCGTGATGACGACAACGATGGCATGCCCGATGCATGGGAGATCAAGTGGCTGGAATATGCCATCGAACATAATATATCCTATCATTTTAACCCCAAGGATCGGACCGATGGTGCGTATGACTGGGATTCGGACGGGCGCAATAATACCAAGGAGTATCTGGAAAACACCAATCCGTTCAAAAAAGATACGCCAAAGAAAGATGAAGGTATGCTTTCGGGTTCGGCAGGTTGGGCGGCTGTGATCGCCATGGTGGTGATCATCGTTATTTTAATACTTTTCATGTACACCAAAATGCATCGTGACCAGCTGCTGGAGCACAAGGTACGGGCGAAGATCCTGGACTATATTAACGGGCACCCGGGCACACATTACCGCAAGATCTTGAGCGAGCTGGACATGCAGATGGGCACATTGACCCATCACCTGAACATGCTCGAACGGCAGAAATATATCAAATCACTCCAGGACAGCATGTACCGACGGTTCTATCCGGTGGGGACGCCCATTAAAACCGGCTTGTTATTGACCGAGGTTCAAGAGCGCATTTTGGGCACAATGAAAAAAAGCCCCGGCATGTCACAGGCCGAGATCGCGCGCAGGCTTAACGTGGCACGTAAGGTGGTGAATTATCATATGAAGATACTCTCGGATGCGGACTTTGCGCGTGTGGAGTTGGTGGGGCGGGCGAGCAGGTGTTATTACCTGGATGGCCTGGAGTTTCCGAAAAAACCCAAACCCACTATGCTCAGAGGAAGACGTGCTGCATAAAAGCGATTTTTTATCGTTGAGTATAGCTAATTGCTGCTAAAATGTGTGTGAGTTATGGGGGTTATGGGAGTTACGGGAGTTTAAGAATTATTGGTATTTGGAGCATTGGAGCTTAATTTTCAAATTTACAATTTCAAATTTCCAATGACCCAAGCACTATATTATCAAACCACGATCCATAATTCTATCAATATTAATAGATCTTTGATCACCGCTTTGTTCCAATATGCTTATATAATTGTCAAAAAAGTGTTCCAATATTTACTTTTATAGGGGAGAGCATATTTTTTAATAACCTGAATTGGAAACCTGAGTTTCCGATCAAGGAGGGTTAATATGGTGAAAAGTATAAAAAAAGTGAAAAAAAACAAGAAACGGATGAATAAAATATTGTACCTGATCGTGGGGTTGGTGATCGGGATCTTTATCTTCACGGCGGGCACCATGGCCATGATGGTCAAAGACGAGATCAAGGAGAAAGACCCAGGGCCGCCGCCAGAGCCTGTCAATGAAGCACACCTGTTCGTGGAGGATGTCTACTTTATGATGGACGGCAGTAGAGCGGCTGTTGATGGAGACGGAATTGAAAGAGTGGATATAATTACCACCGTATATATCACAAATGACGGTCTTGCCGAGGCAAAGAATGTGAAGATCACTGCCTGGCCAATGGATGAGGACAAGAACATGGGCAAGGATAAAGTTGATGAGACCGTGGGAATAATACCCATCCAAAAGACATCGGAGATCGAGCTTACCATCAGAGTACCGCCCGGTGCACGGCATAATGTTGATTTCCTGATCTTCGAGCGCGATCTATTGATCCTTCGCGGCAGCGGCTCGGTGGTGACCGAGGGTACATTTAAAAATACACCCAAATACCAGACCAATGAGGTCAAAGGCACGGTGAACGATACCGACTACGACGGCATACCCGATGACTGGGAGCGGTACTACGGCTTGGACCCGAACGACCTAAACGATGCACACGATGATCCGGATGGGGACGGCGTGAGTAATCTGGAGGAGTATCGTGCTAACACGGAACCGAGAGATCCAAAAGTTGGTGGTTGTGAAAGTGATGATGATAAAGAAGAAAAAGGATTATCAAGCCTTGATAATGGGGCAGTAGTCGGTGGTCTGGGCATATTTATTGCAATAATTGTCATAATCATCATCATTATTGCAGTATTTGCATCATCAAAGCATGAGCATCATAACAAGGTCAACAATAATCCCCAAGCATATACAAACCAATATACACCGCCGAGCATATTGAATGTACAGCCAGGCCAAGTCATACCTAAACGCTGCTCACGGTGCGGTGGCTGGGTGGTGAACGATGCTTGCACACTCTGCGGCAGTAGATATCCACCAGCAACCACACCAACTGCTCCAGAGCCACAAATAGTTTCTGAAACAGAGGATGTTTCTGATACCAAAGAAGAAAATGCCGAGTGGGAAAGTGATCAGAAATAATTATTTATTTATCGCAAATGCTTATAGGTGAAATATAATGATAATAAAAATGCCTAAATTAAGGATGAAGGATGTGTACGCTCACAGATAGGGATGCAGGACTCGCATACTCGGTTCCCTCGCTTGAGGGTTTCGGGTCTTGTCAATAAGCTTTCAACCCGCCTCCCGCATTCCAAATCCCGCATCCCTAACGACATTATCATAATTCAAATAATGAAAAGAAATTTATAAAACATTTCATTGGTGTTCATAAATGATATCAAACTACAAGATCATTCAAAGAAATTTAACTATCGTTCTAGTTTTAATCCTTATCTTAGTTTGCTCCATTGTACCTGTACAAGCTCAACAGGATTCAGATACCGACAGCATGCCGGACAGCTGGGAGACTACCAACGGTCTGGATGCTAATAATTCTGCCGATGCAGATAATGACACCGACGCCGACGGGTTGACCAATAAAGAAGAATACGATAATGGCACCGACCCGAACGATCCGGATACCGACGGTGACGGCATGCCCGATGGCTGGGAGGTACAATACGGTCTTGATCCAAATGATGAAACCGATGTTGAAGAGGATCCGGATAAAGATGGATTTAATAACTTAGATGAATATAAAAGAAATGGAGATCCAAAAGATCCAAGAAAACCGGCTGGTGGTGCTGAGTCTGATGATGATAAAGAAGAAAAAGGAATGAGTTCTTTAGACACCAGCCCTTTCTGTCTCTTGCTTTTAATCCCCGGAATCGTCATACTGCTCGTCATCATATTCGTGTATACCAAGATGCGCCGCGAACGGCTCCTGGAGCATAAGGTACGGGGTGATATATTCGCCCATATCAACAAAAACCCCGGCGTGCACTACCGCGGCATCATGAACGAGTTGGGCCTGCACATGGGCACGCTCACACATCACCTGAACATGCTCGAGACACAGCGGTACATAAAATCGTACCAGGACGGCATGTACCGCCGGTTCTACCCCATCGATCACAAGATCGGCACTGGCCTGATACTCACCGAAATTCAGCACAAGATCTTGCAAGCCATACACGATAGCCCGGGGCTGTCGCAGGTGGAGATCGCGGGTAAAGTAAACCAGAACCGCAAGATCGTGCACTACCATGTGAAATTGCTCTCCGATGCCGGGTTCGTGCATGTGGAGCAGGCCGGCCGCGAGAGCAGGTGCTATTATGCAGGTGGGTTGAGAATGGGGGGATAATTTGATGAATTGATGCTTAACAGAAGCCAGGTTGGGTTGATGTTGAACAGAAACCAGGCTTAATTAATACTGAACAGAAGCCAAGCTGAGTTGATGTTGAATAGAAACCAGGTTGAGTTGACGCTGAACAGAAGCCTGGTTGAGTTGATGTTGAACAGAAACCGGCTTCTGTCAATCAACAATGAATCAAGGTTTCTGTCAATCAACAATGAATCAAGGTTTCTGTCAATCAACAATTAATCCCGGCTTCTGTCAATCAACAATTAATCCCGGCTTCTATCAATCAACAATGAATCTCGGCTTCTATCAATCAACAATGAATCATGGCTACTGTCAATCAATAACTCATCACGGCTACTGCCAATCAACAAATCTACATATTATCAATTAATTCAATCTCCATTGTGCTTAAGATCGTAGATGAGGCATAATTATTAATAATGTAAAAAAATTCCATCTCAACGATTTACGATAGATAACCATACAATTAGGTGAGATAAATGCCGCGTAAAAATAAAAATAAAAGTAAAAGCACAAGTAAAAAATCCAAGAAATCGGATGAAAAACCTAAATTCAAATTCGTATGCCAGAAGTGTGGTAAGTGTTGCGAAACTGAGACCATATTCATCTCGATCTCCGACCTGGAGCGTTGGGTGAATGATCAGACCATCTATCGTGTAATGCACAGGTTAGAACTACAAGAGATCGAGGGAAACTATAAACTGGTATTGATACATGATGATGATGGAAAATGTAATTTATACAATCGTGATAATAAAATGTGTATGATCTATGACACGCGGCCGGTTATGTGTCGTTCTTACCCGTTGGGATTTAACGGGCAAGAATATTTTGTAAAGAACAATAAATGTAAAGGACTTAACAAAGAGGATATGACCAAGCAGCAGCTGGATACCATACGCAACCACGCTTTTGAGGAGCATATCGCCCATCGTCAAATGGATCGTGTACTTCCATTACTTTACAGCCTGATCTTTAACAAATTGATCAAGGACTCACAAGCGTTTATGAACAAGCTTGCAGATCCGGATGAAGAAACCAAAGACACCGTAACTAGCGATGAAAAAACTAAGTAAATTACTTGTCCATACCAAATTTTTTTACAAAAAGTATTTATGTAATAGTGAGTTAGGATTTTAACTGACCTTGGGAGAGATACAGTGGTAGAAAAATTCAGCAGCAGAGTAATCCGACTGGGTGAATATTTACGCATAGCGATTCCGCTTGAGATCGCCAATACTGTTAATTTGGCTGATCAAACACCAGTTAATATATTTATTAACGACCAAGGAAACATTGAGATCGAGCTCCAAGAGTCTGATGCGCCAAATGCTATGTGTGCAATATGCGGTATTTATGCTGCCAGAAAAAAATGTATCAACTGCGGTCGAATTGTGTGTTCGAAATGTTTCTGGGCCTTCGGCAGTCTTTGTAAGAAATGCGCAAGAAAATAATTTCATAGTTTTTTTTATGTTGAGATGTAATGAATCGAAATCCTTAATATCAATAAATCATATTTCCCCGCAACGAACTCGGGAGGTTTAGCAATGCCAGCAGTTATTAACGCGGAAAAATGTGACGGATGCGGTACCTGCGTAGACGAATGTCCGGTAGAGTGCATTACACTTAACGAACATGCAAAGGTTGACGCCGATGAATGCACCGAATGCGGCTCATGCGTAGAAGTATGCCCAAACGACGCGATCACCTTAGATGATTAAAATCAAGTTTGATCTTAATAGAAAACCTCGAATGCCGAGGATTTGTTAGTTTTATTAATTACAAACGCTATTGGGTAATTATTATTAGAACCTTTATTTGCGATTAAAGAATTCTTACCCAGGCAAAAGTGATCAGAACTTTTAACTTTTCAATTTTAACTTTTAAAATTTTACTTTTCAATTCTTTTTTCGTTTTGTATGATAAAAATAAACAACCATGGCGCCAGCCAGGATCAGTATTAGCACAACTGAGAGCATGACCGGTGACGCACCCACCTCATCTTTTCTCCGCGGTTTATTCTGTGTGGCAAGCTCCATGAAGTGTTCAAGCGAGGTCTGTACACCGTTTATCGCACGTACCTTAAGGGTATGATCACCGTTCTCGAGGCCAGTGGTATCAAGTTCATACGTCCAATTTAGATAGATACCATTCACTTCTTTTGTTTTGACCTTCTTCCAGCTGCCATTATCCACTGCAATTTCTATGGCCTCGATCTCAATGCCAGTTTTCGAGAACGCTACACCACCAATAGTAGTGGTGCCAGTAGTAATGTTTTCCACTCCCATTTCGAGCTCTGTGATGAAGCATTGAAGATTTACATCTATTATATCCACATCAGTAATGCTGGCGCTGACCATAACTGCTTTGTAAGCATCCACCGCACCCCAGCCAAAATCCTTGTTCCAGAACGGGTCAAGTTCGGGTATTGTTGCCTTGCCGCGGCGCTCGGCTGTAAGGTGAAGGATCTCCTTAATTACTTCACTGGTAAGTTTTGGATTAGCCTCGAGCATCATTGCACATATTCCAGCTACTACCGGTGTTGCATACGATGTACCGCTTCCGCGGCTGCCGTAGCCGTTCCCCGAACCATCACCGATCGGGTCGAACTGTACCTGCATGATATGGGTCCCCGGTGCGGTAATATCCGGCTTCAACTCGTTATACGGGTTGCCGTCGTTGTTATCGTGTCTTGGCCCGCGGCTCGAGTATTCGGCTATTATATCATCGGACCGGTCGATGGTGTCCAGGTCATCTGACGCCGCCACAGAGATACCGTTGGAGGCCGCAGAAAATCCGCGAAAACCATCATTGTTCGGCCCTGAATTACCTGCAGCATGGCACACGATCACACCGGTATCCGCGAGCCGGTCCAGCGCAGCCGAGTATGCATCAGAACCGTCCGACGGGCTGTCAGTATCAATGCCCCAGGACAGTGAGAGTATATCAATACCTTTATTCTCGGGATCCGCTCCAGCCCATGAGTCATCTTTGTGTTTAATGATCCACTCGATGCCTTCCAGAGAAGCATCCAGGAACTTGACCGGCATCGGTCCCTCACCTGGTGCGTAACCGAACACCGTGCCTATTCGTACATCAACCACCTTAGCCTCCGGCGCCGCACCCATGTATTTCCCCTCGGGTGCGCCCGTACCAATGGCGATACCCGTGCATGTGGTCCCGTGGCCGTTGGTATCATCAGCGTCAAAGGTGCCATCTTGAAATATACCTAAGGGATCAGGTTTGCTGATATCAGCCCCGCCAACCCATTTACCTGTCAGGCTCGGGTGGGCATTATCCACACCCGTGTCCATTACCGCAATATTGACGCCTAGACCCTGATACCCAAGCTCCCAGGCGGTGAACGGCGAGTATTCATTTGACTCGCGTGCCTTCACCGCGGGCGTGGCGATATCCGAGTACAGTACCGGCCTGCCGGGGTTCTCCACACGCAGGACGCCGGGCAGTCCAGCGATGGTCCCTATTATTGGCACGGGTACAGCGAGCAATGAAACCATATCCAGGTACCAGAAGATGTTGCCGATCTCCACACCAAGGTCGCGTAATGTGGTAATGTCATCTTGGGTTAGTCTATCTTTGAACATCACTATTGTATCCAACCGTTGGTAACCCTTATGGATCCAGGTGTCAAGATCATCCGAGATCTTGTTGTTATTCCGATCACGTGTTGATATTAATGGTGTAGTGGTTTCATCTTGGTTGTACCTGTCCATGCAGCCATTGCTTGTGGGTGCATGGTCGGTTGTATTCTCCGTTAGATCGATGGTAACTTCACGGCTGCGGGCGGGGATGGTAAAAAATACCGAATTGATCGGCAGTAAAATTAATAATACCAGACACGCTGCGGCAATCTGTTGGGTGATCTTGACCTCAGTCCTCATCTAGTTGGATAATTTGTATGATGACCTATAAATGTTTTGGGTGAATTAAGAATTTTATTTTATTTCATCAAACCCATTGGATGAATACGAAAAGAAGGGCCACCCTGATCATGATCGTCCCAACTACGTAGAAAAAATAACCCATATAATTATATTTCTTTTTCTGGAAACTACACAAACCAAAAATAAGCACACCAAATATAATTCCCAGAATAAAGATCCCATAGAAATTAAATGTTAGATATTTTGTCCATTGCATTATTAATAGGTATATGAAAGGTAAAAGATAGAAGATAAAACACAAAAGTGCACCTCTCTTTTTCCCAAAAATTATTGGAATTGTTTTAATGTCCGATTGTTTGTCTCCCTCTACATCTGAAAAGTCTTTACATAATGCAATGAACACTTCATGCGTAAATAAGAAAAGTATTAGCCATATGGGAATTGCAGTTATGGGTTTGTACACTCCCCAACCGACCAGAAACATCAAAATGCCATAGCCTATACCTATCACTACTGTGCTGAAGAATATATTGGCTTTCGCATATATTTGGGGTAAAGTGTATATTCCACCAATTGCCAAACCGGCTATGGCAATTAGTAAATAGTCAAACCCCAGATATATTGTAAGAAGGCCAGCACATAATGATAGAGAAAAAGAAATAATAAAAACCTGTTTTTTTGTTAATTTTTTTGAAGGGATCGGCCTGTCGGGTTTATTTATCCGGTCTATTTCCACATCGAAGATCTGGTTTAACGAGTTGATGCTGGCAAGACCCAAAATACAAAAAAGGATCGCGATGGACAATCGAGGTATATTGGAATTTGGCATTCCATTACTGGCAAAACTGGCTGCAAGAAAGACAAAAACTACACCGAGAAATATATCCTCGAGTTTGAACAGCTGGTGTAGAAAATGTATCTTTTTTGCAATTGTACCCATATCACACCTTGCCTACCAAGACTGAACAATATTGAAATAAAAAACGTTTTTCTTCGATTATTTGAATACCTGACCGGGTTAGAAGTTTTTCCAGATCATGTATCTTGTGGTATCTAAGCCCAGTTGTCAAATAAAAGAACGTGAAAACCGGCATTCTGAATAAGGATATTAATCCGGATAAAACAGCATTAGCAGGTTTTAATTCATCAGCAATAAGTAAGTATCCACCTGGCTTTAGGTAAGATCTCGCCTTTTTCAATACAGTCTCAACAGAATCTTCGTCAGGAAACACATTTAAAAAATATACTAATGTCACATAATCGAATTTTTCTTTTAGATCAAAAGAAAAAAGGTCCTCTTGATAAAAAGTCACATTTTTGATATTATTATGTTTGGCATTTTTTTTAGCATTTCCAATCATTTTTTTTGATACATCCAATCCAATAACTTTTGAGACCTTTTTTGCACATGATATTGCAAAGTCACCATTGCCACAACCAATATCTAATACTGATCGGTTTTTATCAATTTTTTCCAGAAGATAATTTTTTGTCTTTACGGTTTGATAAATAGAGATCATGTCTGTAAATTGATCATAAATGGCTGAGATCGGATCATGGTTGTATTTCAGAGATACACCCACCAAGTGAAATAGTTATAATTATATCAATTTTTTAATGAAAAATAATTAGTCAATATAAATGAGATAATGATATGTAAGATTAATGGTTGATACGATGTATAGCTGGATGTAGAGTTGGTCGACTTGTCGGAAACAGTTGCTAGATGCTAGTTGCCAGTTGCCAGTTTAATATAATCACACTAGAAACTAGAAACTAGAAACTGACAACTAGTATGGCCGGTGGACTATCTCTCAACAACAATTATCTATAACCAAATAAGTTATTTATACCTGGCAGTACAATAGGGATGTGTGGTGTCATGGTAAGATATTGTGGTTTTGATTGCGAATATGCTGAACCATGTGACGATGTGCCCAGTTGCATGACTTTTAATCCTATTCATTGTAGATTGAAGAATAAAATGGTAGCTAAAGGTATGATCTGTGATAGCTGAAGATTAATAAGCATTTCAATTATTTGATAATTTAATGGGATGTTGATGGATCGTGGCCGTGATGTGTTATTGATGGGCAGATGCCTTGATTCATTGTCGATTGAACGAAAGGTAGTTGTGATAGTAAATCAACGGATCTTCCTAGCATTAATTCATTTCGGTATCTACTCAGCACCAACCCAGCACGGCATCTATTCAGCATCAACCCATCCAAGTATCTGTTCAGCATAAATTCATCACGGTATCTGTTCAATATCAATTCATTCATGCCACTGCTCACCATTAAATGAACACTGCCTCTAAAACAAACCATTATATATGCGGTTCAAAATTCTGTTTTTTGGAATTATTATGGCAACACAGGATGATACCGTCAAAATTGCGATCAAAAAACGTCTTGCACTGAAACTTCGCCGCCGTCTCAAAGAGACCGACTTCAAAACGTTATCCGAATATGTGAATTTCATACTTGCAGAGGTTGTTTCAAGCCTGGAAGAGCAGGATCAAGCTGACGAGGCAGAGGTAGAGCCTGAGTACAGCAGAGAAGAAGAGGAAAAGGTGAAAGCGCGTTTGAGGGACCTGGGGTACTTGGATTGAGATTTATGGGTTGTGGATAAGAATTGAAGAATGAAGAATATAAATTTTAAAGTGAAAGAGATGTTATTGAAACTTTTAACTTTAAAATCTTCAATCTTCACTTTTAAATATCCAAGCAACAATCAAGCACCTTTTATCCACGAAGTAGTACAATACCAATTCACTTCTTCCAGACAGATTTACCGATCGTAATGAATTTGATCTTATCTGCACTGACCCCTCTGACCAATGCATATTCCGGTTTATCCATGGGCAGCTCTAACACCATGAAATTACTTGGTGTTCCCGGCCCTAAATTAAGATGATCTGTAGCATTGAAAAGTTTTTTGGGATTAACCGCTGCCATTATTAACATATCCTCCGCACTAACAGATAAACCGCCGGTTCTGTTCGCCAGCTCAAAGCCAACACGGAGCTCTTCGAATAGATTGGACGAATTGAGCATCGCATTATCGGTACCCAGGACTAAAGTTACGTTCTTACTTAACATTTTTTTGATATTAGGTCTATTTTTAAAAAATACATTAGTTCTCGGGCATATGACCACAGGTATCTTATTTTCCGATAATGTCTCGAGATCGGCGTTGGACCCCTTCGTCATGTGCACCAGAAAATCCGGTTTCAGATCAAGGATCATGTCCAGGTCTTCGCGTATGCGTTCAGATGCGTGCAATGCAAAAACCTTGCTCTTGGCTTTCGTTTCTTTCGCAACCTTTTCCAGTTCGGAATAATCCCAATCGGAGATGCTGCTTACACCAATACCATTGACCTTTGTAAGGAGTTCAGATAGTTCGGATCTAGAATATTTCAGCTCTTTTGGCCTACCCATGATCATTGGCTTTATTGGCAGTTCGCCTATTGCTTTTTTTAAAAGTTCAACACCTTGAAGCCCTTCTTCGCGAAAATCACAAAATGTCCCCGTACCCGTATCCAGCATATCTATTAACGCCCTATGCATGGCATTTCTTAAGTCGCGAGGTGTGCTCTCGCGTAATATCCGGAATTTCAGGCCGTTCGGCGGCGCGACCAATGATTCAAGATCGCCTGTCAATTTTCTGCCATGCGCGATCGCATCACCGATATGGGTGTGACAATTTGTCAAAAGTGGCATCACCACTCCTTTTGCGAGCGGTTCGATATTTCCCGGGCACATTCCACGATAAATCTCGGTTATTATGCCATCTTCAAACCCAAGATGGCCGTTGATGAACCCCGACCTTTGATAGATCATTCCTTCGACATACTGCATCATGGCAACCGACTTCTATATGTATAAGTCGATGTAATATAAATAAAAGATATTTAAATGTGTTTCAGATGATATCATATTTTATATATTGAATTCCATTCTGGGTTTAAAGTGAAAAGTCCCATGCCCGAGTTTAGCGTAATTCTACAAGAGCCAAAATATGAAGGTAATGTCGGTGCAGTTGCCAGGTGTATGAAGAACTTTGGCTTTGAAAAGTTGTATCTGGTAAACTCATGTGACCTGGGTGAGCAGTGTTTTAAACGTTCAAAACATGCAAAAGATATTATTTTAAATGCAAAGAGATTCGATTCGTTGAATGATGCAATGAAAGAATTTGACTTTTTAGTTGGTACCACTGGCATTGTGAACGTGAATGAAAAGCGTCAGCTTCGCAACCCGAAAACACCACGTGAGTTCGTGGAATATGCAGACCATCTGGATATGCGTGTGGGTCTATTGTTCGGCCGCGAGGATTACGGTTTATACGACGATGAGTTGATAAAATGCGATCTGGTGATCAGCATACCCGCAAATGAGGTTTATCCCATCATGAACCTATCGCATGCCGTTGCCGTGATCTTGTACGAACTTGCCAGCGCCGGGCTGAAATTTGATATCAAAACACATGGTGAAGCGTCCAAGTTCGAAAAAGAGAAATTATTCGAACAATTCAAGAATTATCTCGAGCGGGTGAATTACCCCGCACAAAAGCGTGAAAATACCGAGATACTATTTCGCCGTTTCGTGGGTCGAGCCACCCCGAACAAGTGGGAGTTCTATACATTGATGGGGGTATTTGGTAGAGAGATGAGAGGCAAAAAGATTGATGATTTGGATGATGATTGCAATAACCAATAACCAATTAGCAAAACATTGAAACACGGATCATTATATGTTTGGATCATTGAGATTTCGATGATTGGAGTTTATTTGGTTATTGGAACTAGGCTAATTTGCCAAGGCAAATTAACTCGGGGTAAAAATTCTATCTTTTATTATATACCAATTAAAAGAATTTTTAGCTCTAGATGATTTTCGAAGGAAATCATTTTGCTCTGGAAAACTCTTCGACTTTTCC
>JAEHCK010000089.1 GCA_020696345.1 Thermoplasmata archaeon
CCAATTCTACCATATCCCCATAATCATTACAAGCCCAATCTTCCCATTCCCCCTGTCTTCCATTCCCCCAATCTTCCATTTCCCCATTCTTCCCATCCCCCCAATCTTCCATTTCCCCATTCTTCCCATTCCCCCAGTCTTTCATTCCCCCAGTCTTTCATTCCCCCAATCTTCCATTTCCCCATTCACGATTAACAATTAATGATTTACAAGCCATTATCTTAATTATCATCCTAAATTCGGAGAAGAAGCATTTTTTTAATATCTTTAAATTTGATGCATTTTCTTTCTCCAAGTATTATTACTTTTAATTTGTTCTCATATGGTGCAATATAATTCTCATTAAGAAATAATGGAACTTTATAACTATCTATTATTGAATATATCAAATAAAAACTAACAAAAATAATCGCACAATAAAAGATAATCCTTGTGAATAAAATATGATAATATTTATGGATTCCTAAAATTATTCCTATTACAATTAAAGAATATAAATAGATCATATGGAATAAATTCTTTCTTAGAAATTTAATCCATTTTTTTGGATAAATTTCAACTACTTTATTTGAAATTTCTTCCATTAAAATCGCCAAAGTTTTTAATGCAATTCTACAATTTAATAATTATTAATCTAACTTATTTAAAATTATCATATAAATAAAAAGTTCTTATACTTTTATTCAATTATATTTTCTAACCTTTGTAAAGATATTTTTTACTCAGTATTAATATTCAAACTCCTGACCATTTTTTTTAACAATTTTTTTCCTTTGGCATCAATATCCTGAAAATATATTGTGAATGTTCGACCATTTTTTGTAATTATTATAAAGTTTTTATTTTTATCGTCATTATAAAATTTAGTCATCTCATTATAATTAATGAAAATTTCATTTTTACCCCAATTAATTCTATAGAAAGCACCTTTACCCCAATTTGGAGAAATACCTTCTTTGTATATTTTACATGTAGTAATAAAAAATGCAGAAAACCCCAGATAAATTAATATTGTTCCCAAAATAATTATAAAAATATAAATCATTATTTCAAATAAATCGAGACTATTAGTGTTTTCTACAAAAATTATTATGATTATTATAACTATAATTAATAATGAACCTGATGAAAATGCAAAAATCCCATTATCTCTACTTTGCTTTAATTTCCCTTCAGGTGTTTCATATAATAGAGGATTAATTTCTTTAATGTTGATCAAAATTGCACCTCAAATATTTAACATATATTCACCAATAGTGAATATTACGCTATTTTTTTTAATTGATTTTATTTCTTCGTATAACCGAATACTTTATTGTATTCTTTGTGGTCAAAGATATCAATCACAAAGGCGATTATCTCAACAACTGATTTCATAGTTCAAACCCCTTATCAATTGCCTTTTTCAATCTAGGATCAGGATTGAATATCCATGTAATTCCCTTCATAGTTACTGCGATCTTATTGCTTTGTTCTAAATATATCAAAATGGTTTTCAATGTATTGTGATTGATTTGTTTTGGTAAATGTCTTTTCAGTTCTGCAATTGATATAACACTTTCTTGCATGTTCTTCAATACTTCTTCTACCATTAGAACAGTATTCAATGTAGGAGAATGTTCAAGCCTTTGAACCGCAATGCACTCTGACATATTAATCACCAATTATTATCAACTAATAATAATTATGTATTAACTTATATATTAGCTTTCCTATTTTTTCTTAATGTTTCTTTAATTTAAATCATTATTCTGCAAAGGCATTGATGTTCTACATTTTAAGAGAATTTAAACATGATGTTACAACTGAAGTTGAGATTGTAAATGTTGGAGTTTGTGATATATTTGACATTACTACAAAAATTATTTATGAATTTGAGACCACGGGGTCCAAGAATAAACAACAAAGAGCTAACGAGATATATAAACCAACAGGTGTTGAAGTGATCGTTATCGATGTGAAAGAATTACCGGATGATATATTCCAGCGTTATTTGAAATTGAAGGAATATCTGATCCCTGATTGATCATGGATAGAAAAAAAAATTAATTCCTCTTTCTATTTACTTAAATGAATTATCAATTCTTTTTCAGAACTAATTGTCCAGTTTGCAATTTCACCCTCACGTAATTTAATAAATTTAGCTAATTTATGTGGAATTGAAATGGTAAAACTTTTACCAACTTTTCTTACTTTTACTGAGAACTCCTTATTTTGAATAGCTTTAGCAATCATCATAGCTTTATCTGCATCTAGTGGATGTAAAATCTCTTCTCCGCATTTAACACATTTCCAAGCTCTCACGGGTATATTTTTCCAAGTGGTTTGAATTTTTTTAGTTTTTCCTCCACATGAACAAGTAATTTTTATTTTATCCAGATCAACAATTTTTTTTCTCATAAAATTCACATCCTTTTTAATTGATGTAATTTCTTCTTTGAAGCGGTGAAAGATCCTACATGGATAATAACTAAATGTTCGCCAGTATCTACCACCACAACCTTGATTATTTTTCGTCCTTTTTGAATACATTTTTCAAATTTGCCTTTTTCTCGTTTACTTCTTGAACAATCAAATCCGGATTCAAGAATATTTTCAACATCAATGAGTGAAATATCATTGTCGAACATCTCATTTTGTGCAGATCTTGTTGGTAATAACGGTTTTCCTTTCCATGTAGGTATCAATGTATATCACTAATATATCTTAAAGATGTATATTAATAAATACTTTTCTATATTCCCCCAGCGTCGTTTTCGACTTTCCGAAGATTCATCAAAAACTTTTAAGAAAAGTTTTATCAAAACAGGTACCAGAGGCACATCCTCACTCCGTTCAGCCACTCAACGGCTATGCCATTTCGTGGACTTCCTCCCCCTTCGGGGTCGGCGATTTAGCCACACCCTAAATCTGAAATCTCTTCATCCAGTCGAATTCTCCTGCGCTCTAGTCGACAACGCTGGGAGAAACGCCCGCGGGGGGAATTATAAATGTAATTTCATATTATTTCGCCCAGCCTGCATAATCCTCAACGATAAAATCATATTTAGATTGGCATTTCAAAATTTCCCTGAATGCTCTTATAACATCCTTACTATCTAAATCACAAAGTCCTGTATTCAGAACAAATTCAGAACCATTTCTTCTTTCAATTATGGTATTATAAAGATATTTACTAGGATGACCACTCTTAATCTTTTTGACATCTTTCCATTTTACTTCTTTTTTTATCTGATCTTTGTAAAAATAGCGTATACCATTATTGTCAATTAAAAACTTTTTTTCTTGAAATGAATAATAGCAAACATATAATAGAATAATAAGAACTATAAGAAAAATAATTAAAATAAGAATTATTTCTAATAATGTATTTGTAAAAAAAAACGCAATGAATATTGATATGCTAAATAAAATTATGATCAAAATCGTTCTAAATCCAAAACTTTTATTTGTACCTATTACTCTAAATTTATTTTTTTGCATTGGGTTCATAACTCCTTAATTTAATATCTACCAATATTTTAATTTATATCTTTTTATTGTAGCCCATCTAATTCTTGAATTGACAAACCAATCCCTACCATTGCTATCACCATTCCTAAACTATTTAAAATCTCTTTTCCTCTTTTTTGAGCTTTGGATAATTTTGCTTCCATTTGTGTTTCTACAAGGCCCCAAGCACTTGAGAAAAATGCAATTGTTGAAACGAATAAACCACCAAGAGCAATTCCGAATTTAATATCATCATTATCCTTAATTCCAATACTTACTCCAAATAATGCTAAACCAGCAATTGCCAAATATACTCCTAACAATGATTCTCCAAAAATATGAGTAAGTAAATGTCCTATTATTCCACTAAGACCTCCTAAAACTATCGGCACCCAAAGAGGACAATGTACATACTCATTAATCACACCCATCACTAATCCTCCGGTAGGTTTTTCACCTTTCTGCGCATTTGTAAATTCCATAGCAGCATATGTTAAGAAGGCAGTTATAACTAAACCAGTAGCCATGCTCACTGCATTGTCGATTACCCAGCTACCAATAGAGGTATATGCTTGTAAGCATAAAAACAATATCGAAATAGCTATCGATAATGTAATGAATGCCATTGTCATTGTTGGGTCTAAAAGGGCTTCTGCTATTGCATTACTGTTTGCATTTCCATTTTCCATTGCATTTTCTGTTTCACCTTTAAATGCATCACCAACATTTCTTGTATACGTACCAATTCTCCCTACAATCACCGCAATACTTATCCCGATCGTCACCGCACAAGCCGCCATGATGATCGGTATCACCCACGCACCCAGGAACGCTAGTGCGAGCATGATCGCCGCGATGATAAAGGCTAGTAATATTTTAATTAATCCCTCCAGTGCGCCGTCCACATGGGTCTTGCCCTCTTTGTAATTACCGTTCACATCATACAACTTCGCGTCAATATCAAACCCGTTAGTTAGTACATTCATATCATTTGCGTCCATTGTACACGTTACTATCTTTGATCTCACACCATCAAGCTTGATGGTCTTCTTACCAGAGCCTGATACCTTGAACTCGATCTTATCCAAGCCGATACTGTCCTTTACATCTACATCAATAGTGAGTTTGAAACCATTAGGGCAAATTTTTAAATCTTCAATTTCCAATTTTAATTTGATAGTTGATTATATGATCAATATCTACATGTTCTTCTACCAATCCTACAATATTTCCCACCTGGCATTTGTCCAGATCTACTGCCGGGTCATGCGGCACGATCCCCAGTATCTTTGTTTTGCCCAACCGAGCGATCTGGTCTGGGTTCGTCCGAAGCACGATATCTGTCTGAATGTCATCCACATCCACTGGATGGTCATTTATTATCACACCCATAACTGATATCCCCTGCCGGCGTGCAAATTCTATGGTTAGAACCGTATGATTTATTGTACCCAATCCGGGCCTGGCTACGATTATAATTGGCAGATCCAGATCTTTAATAAGATGAAACATCCGGTAATCATCTGTAATGGGCGTTGTTATCCCGCCAGCACCCTCCACAACTAGAAAGTCGTGTAATTCTTTCAATTGTTTATAAGCTTGAGATATCTGTTTGAGATCGATGTCGAACCCTTCATTTTGCGCAGCAATATTTGGTGCAGCCGCAAGAGCTAGACAGACGGGGTTTACCAATTCCAGGTCCGGATCATCATCCAAACCACGGGCCTTCAGCATAAACAAAACATCAGGTGACACCAGCTTTCCAGCTTGTATTATACCGCCGCTCTGCACAGGTTTCATGATACCAACATTAATACCACGCTCTCTAAGCGCGCCCGCTAAGCCACCAGCTAATACTGACTTGCCAACCTCGGTGTCCGTTCCTGTTATGAATACGCCCATGTTTTTCTTCAAAGTTATCACCAAATCATCAACCTAGTTTCTAGCAACTAGCAACTACCAATTAGCAATTAATCGTTAACTCTTCATTCATCCTTCGAAAAACCTCCAACACATCTGCAATATCTCCTTTACAATGATTTGCCAACACAGTAGTACGTAATCGACATCTATCAGGCGCCACTGTGGGCGGTCGGATACCGGTTGCGAACACACCGGAATCGAAAAGATATTTACTAACCTCCATGGTGCGTGATGCTGAACCGAGCAGTATTGGTACGATCTGGCTCGTGCTTGACATGGTATCATGGCCAAAACTGTTCAAACCTTTTTTGAAAACCTCAACATTATCCCAGAGTTGCTTTCTCAACATTCGCCCGGGCTCGGTACTGACGATCTCTAATGCCGCCAGGGCGCTTGCAAGAACCGGCGGCGGCAGCGAGGTAGTATAAACATATGAGCGCGCCTTGTTGCGGAGGTAATCCACAAGCTCGCCTGAACCTGCAATATATCCACCAACACAACCCAACCCCTTGCTTAGCGCACCCATTCTTATATCTATATTGTTCTCAACACCCAAATGCTCGGACACGCCGCGGCCGTGTTCGCCAAAGACTCCAACTGCATGAGCCTCATCGATCATCAGGTATGCATCATATTGTTCAGCTAGTTCGACGATCTCATTTAATTTTGCCAGGTCGCCATCCATGCTGAAAATTGTATCTGTGATAATAAATTTATTCGAATTATCTTTACACTCATTCTTAGATCTTTTCAATTGCTGTTCCAGATCTTCCATATTATTATGCTTGTAAACGGCCAAACTTGCTTTGGATAACTGACATCCGTCTATTATGCTCGCATGGTTAAGCTCATCGCTGAAAATGATATCTTTTTCGGTCATGATCGTGGAGATTGCACCCAGATTCGCATCATAACCCGAGTTAAATAAAATTGCATCATCAGTCCTCAGAAAGCTGGCGAGTTCCGCTTCAAGCTGGGTATGCAGGCTCATTGTTCCCGAGATCAATCGCGAACCTCCACTGCCAACACCATACTCGTGTGCCGCCAATTGGGCTGCATGGATCAATGCCAAATGTGTATTAAGCCCGAGATAACTGCTCGACGCCAACATTATGTATTCACGACCATTTACATGAACACGTGGTCGTTGTGCATCTTGAATGTTGATGACCTCGCGATAATTGTTCATGGCTTTCAGATCCTCAATGGCAATTTTCAAGAATTCCAACACATATCACCTATTTTTATATTTGATCTATCTGATTTTATTATTAAACGATTCATGTGACCTTTTGTTGGTCCCTAGGTGTAATCCCAGATTTTTTATCATTTTTTTGTCTCGCTCCGGGCTCTGGCCTGGCATGGTGAGATAATTACCGATCAATAATCCGTTCGCTCCCGAGGTTAAAAGTAGAGGTTGTAGATCTCCCAGGTTATGTTCACGACCACCAGCCAGTGTGATGACCTTGGAGGGCATCATTAATCGGAAAATTGCAATTGTCTTGAGAATTTCCATGGGCGGCAGTGGTGGCTCATGAGAAAGTGCAGTTCCGGATATTGGGACCAGAACATTTATCGGAACCGAGTCCACATCAAGTTTCAACAGAGTTTCCGCAAGTTCGATTCGCTGCTCGGCGCTTTCACCAAGACCGATGATCCCACCAGAGCAAGCCAAAAGCCCGGAAGCTTTCACGCGCTTCACCATTTCGACTCGCTCGGAATAACTATGGGTCGTGCAAATTTGATCGAAATAACTCTCTGCGGTCTCGAGGTTATGATGGTACTTGTTCAGGCCAGCAGACTTTAGGTGGTTCAATTGCTCAGAACTTAAGATGCCTAATGAGGCACAAACCGTTAGTTCGGTTTCCTTTGTGATCAATTTTACGGCAGAGGCAACATTTTCAAGATCTTGCTTGGATGATCTATGACCGCTCGTGACTATTCCAAAATGCAAGGCACCATGGCATGCAGCATCGGATGCTGCATTAAATATCTCGTCAGGGGAGAGCATAGGGTATAATTCGATCTTGCTCTTGTGATACCGGGATTGGGCGCAAAATGCACAATCTTCAGAACAGCCACCTGACTTGGCATTGACGATCGAACATAGACTCACACCATCGCCCGAACAACGCGAGCGCACATTATTTGCAAACCCTAACAGGTCCAACACATCTGACCCTGAGACCTGTAGCAGGTCCAATGCCTCACTATAGGTTATACCCTGGTTTGGCTTAACAGCCTGACGCGACAATAATTTCGCAGATAGCTCATTTAAAGTGTCCATAGCATACATTTAAGATCACGATCTATTGTAATAGATACTGAACTGAAAAATCCGATTAAACCCAAATCTAATTGTAAACCAATTAAACAAGGTAGGTTGACAATCTATTTCTAGATTTTGGATCATAACACAAAATTTTGTATATTTAATAATTAATAACAGGGGTCAGAGGTCACAATTCAGGGGTCGGGGTGGGGTCAGGGTTTCTTAAGTTTCTAAATTTAATTTTTACTTTTTTTCTTGTGACTACCAAGAATTATGATCACCAACACCGCACCCGTGATCAACGATATACCGTCAAAACCGGGAAGAAATCCCTCATCTTCCGAATCATCACCATCATCACCATCCGGTTTATCACCATTATCTTCTTCTGTAGTATTACGCGATACCAAGTTCAAGTATACAGGTTCGATCGGCTGCGTTTCCGAAACGGGTATGCCAGGTGGGAAAAAGCTGTACGTTCCCGCGATCGTCACCAAATGCTCGGTATTGTTTTCTATTCCTATCGGCCCTATCACGGTCACATTGATCTCTTGGGTGGTTAAGCGATTGGTGGTGACAGTTAGATTAAAAGTACTAGGTTCAACAGTACAGTTCCAGTCATTATCTATCGATAATTGTACATTCACGAAGATCGGAACCTCTGAATCTAACAACACTATACCGCCAACATGGACTGTAGGTTCCGCAATATCTGACGACGTATAGATCAGCTTATCATAGGCATCGAGTTCGATCTTTACAGTGGGTTCGAGCTGGCGGGGGGGTAGCGCAAAAACACTATGAACAACCACAATGCAGACAAACAACATGATCACAGAAATTAAAATTAATAACTTCGGAAGGATCCGGACCTTGAAAGGTTTACCGCTTTTCATCAAATCACCTTTGGGGATGTATCTATTTATTTATAATTTATTGATATTTAATTTTATCTGTTCAAGAGTTTGAATGTTTTAGGTTCATCTCTCAATTTTGGCAAGTAAAGCTGTCTTGTTGGAAGTACTTAACGAAATTAAGGTTCATATATCTATTTGGACAAAGAAAAAATATAAGTTAGGTATGTGAGATGTGTACGCTACGAACTAAATACAATGTACATCGCTTGTGGGATGAGAGTTGATGAATTTAAGCAACTCACCTCCCACATCCCAAATCCTAAATCCCTAATTATTTAATAATTTAAAAACATCGATATATATCATCTATAAAATGAAATAACAACAAATATAATTAATAACCATAAGAATAATAATGGATATTGATAATGATGTACCAAGATGTGTAGGAGTGATCGTATGGAAAAGATAGAACAAGCGTGCGAGATGCCGGAGTTTTATACAGTCCCGAAAGAGATCGAAGAAATACTGCAAACGAACAAAACCATTGCCGTCGTTGGTTTATCTCCAAAGGAGGAGCGGGACAGTAATCGGGTGGCACGATATCTTAACGAACATGGTTATAAGGTAATACCTGTCAATCCTATGCACGATAACATTCTAGGTTTGAGATCGTATGCAGATCTAAACGAGATTACTGAAAAGATAGATATTGTGGATATTTTCCGCAAACCCGAGGCCGTGCCTGAAATCGTGGAGGACGCGATTAAGAAAGGTGCAAAGGTGGTCTGGATGCAGGAGGGTATTGTAAATAACGAAGCTGCAAAAACCGCTTTGGATGCTGACTTGAAAGTTGTTATGAACAAGTGCATGATGAAAGAACATAAAATGATGATGGCAAAAAACCATGGCTAAACTGTATTACGTTGGATCATGGATCCTTGATATCTCTTCACCTATGGTGAGAACATAAGTATATAATTATATCAATCAATGTAGAATTTAAATCCCAATAAATAGCAATTAGGCATCAGGGGTCACAATTCAGGGGTCAAGGACTCTTGACTCCCAAGACTCCCGACTCCCAAGACTCTCGACTCTTTAGACTCTCGACTCTTTATTATAGATAATAAACAACAATATGGTGATAATATATGCAGAAATGGGTTGAAGTTAATTTCTATAAATGCGACCCTGAAAAATGCGACCCTGAGCATGGTATATGTATAGCCGTGCAGAAATGCAAGTATGATATATTGGAGCAGGAAGAGCCGTTTGAGGTGCCAATGCATGCTTCGCGAGACATGTGTATCGGTTGTTCCGACTGTATTAAAGCATGCCCGTTGAATGCCATCGAACAAAAAAAATAGTTAGAAAAGGTTAAGTGGATTTACATGGGATTTTGGGATTTGTTCAAGTTAAAAAAATGGGAACCCGATCTGACCCGGGCACCGCCAGATAAAACCGACTGGCCAGACCATATTCTAACATTAAAAGCCATGAAGTTCGATAAGTTCATCGCTAAATATCCATTATCTATTATTGACTTCTGGGCGGGCTGGTGCGGGCCGTGCAAAACCATTGCACCACGGTTACGACAGTTGTCAAAGATGTACAAAGGTAGAGTGGCTTTTGGTAAGGTAAACGTGGACAACGAAAGTGAACTGGCAAAGAGATTTCATATTTCCGGGATTCCAAACTTAACATTCTTCAGCTACGGCGAAAAAGTTACGAACATAACTGGCATCAGGTCATTAGGAGATATTCAAGAAAAGATTGATGATATTTTGGATAAATTCAATGATTAATTTGGAAAAGTTAAAAGTCAAATGTTAAAAGGTAAAAGTTAAAAGTAAAATTCCAGTTATAATTATCAACTTCAGAACCTCCAGCTCACACACTCCTACCAGTTGTCAGTTATCAGTTGCTAGGTGCTAGAATAAGGTCATTGGTAATAGGAGATAGGTGATAGGGATATATGGCCTTCGACCTATTACCTATGGCCAATAACCTATGACCTAAGTTTTGACTCACACACTCACCTAAATTCTCCATCCACAATCCACCATCCATTCAGCATATACTTATAATATCCCTCGGCAGGAATAATATGACCTCGATCTCAGATAATAAGACCCAAGCGTACCTGAAAGGTACCAAAAATACATATTCAAAGATCAAGAATGACATTCGAGCTAGATTGTCAGAGTTTAAACACCTCGGCAAAGAAGGCAGTGAGCTCGATATATTCTGTGAACTGGCATTCTGTCTATTTACACCGCAGTCCAAAGCCAAGAATTGTTGTGCGAGTGTGGAATCGCTGGTGGATAAAGATCTGATATTGAACGGTTCCGAAGAATTGCTGTGTGGCGAATTAAATTATGTCAGGTTCAAATACACGAAAGCAAAGAACCTCATACTTGTAAGAGATATATTTCAAAAAAATGGTAAATTGTCTATTAGACCGACATTGGATCAATTCCCTGATCCCAAAGATGCGCGTGAGTGGCTGGTTGAGAATGTACGCGGCATGGGCTACAAAGAGGCTAGCCATTTCTTGAGAAACATAGGTAAAGGTGAACATCTGGCGATACTGGACAGGCATATCCTGAAAAATCTGGTTCTACTCGGAATGATCGATAAGATACCAAGATCAATGTCACCCAAAAAATATCTGGAGATAGAATCCAAAATGACCGTGTTCGCTGAGGATATCAAAATTCCTATGGAACAGCTGGACTTATTATTATGGTATAAGGAGACTGGTGAGATATTTAAATAGCTTAGTGTTTTGAATATTTCAAGATTTTATACGCTAGGGCTATTGGAAACCTCAACAATTTTCTTTAAAAAATTGTCTGGGGCTAAGAATTCTTAAATTACATAATAAAGTAAATAGAATTCTTACCCTTGTAAAAAATTTGCCAAGGCAAATTTGAAATGTAAATTTTAAAATTTTGTTTGGAATTTGTGATTTAGGATTTGTTTTTTGTTCAACTCAGAAATGACCATAAACTAACCACAAAACTTATAAATCGAACAAAAAACTGTACCATATGTTATTTATAGCATTCAAATATTAGTTCTAATCAGAATAGACCTTTGTTGGGTGGCGTATGATAACTAAACAAAAGTTGATTGGGCTTGCGATCTGTCTTATGATATTTGTTCCATTACTGGGTTTTGGCTCAATTATGGGTGTTGATAATTTAGTCAAACCCTCTAACCGTTCCCTAAACATCCGCGGCCGGGCAGCTGAAAACATAATTGTGGACATCAACGGCAATGGGAATTACACGGAAATTCAAGATGCAGTGGATAACGCAAGCTCAGGCGATAATATAACTGTCTGGCCGGGTGTTTATCTTGAAAACATAACTATTGATAAGACTTTGAATCTAACTGGCAGCGGCATTGGGGTGACATTCATTAACGCCAATGGTATCGGAAGCGGGATACATATTATTGCAGATAAGGTAAACATTTCAGGTTTTACTATTATTAACAGCGTCGATAGGGGTGGTTTTGCCGGAATCAAACTTGAAAACGCAGATAATTGTACTATAATGAACAATAATTGTTCAGAGAATCGGGATGGAATAAGGATTGAAAATTCAAATTATGCAATAATAATGAACAATAATTGTTCAGAGAATCGGGATGGAATAAGGATTGAAAATTCAAATAATACTAGAATATTAAACAACTTTGCAGAAAGGAACAATGTTGGAATTATTCTCTTTGATTCCGAAAACGTAATTATTATGAACAATACTTGTGAAAACAATTGGGATGATGGTATTTATATGAGAAAAAGTAACAATAACAAGATCATTAACAACTCATTTAGTTGGTGTGGCAGCAACGGGATCGAGATCGATGATTCGAATGATAATATACTTGATAACAATAATTGCAATGGCCGAGCGTTGTACAATGATGGGATAAGTCTATATAACTCTCATGGGAACACGCTCATCAATAACACTTGCAACGATAATGATTATTATGGTATATTCACCGATGGATCAAATGGCAATATATTTGAGAACAATACTTGTTTGAACAACCTGCGAGATGGTATCAGTCTTTATTGGTCATTGGCTAATGTAGTAAAGAATAATGAATTGGTTAACTGCGGCCTGATGATCAGAGGCACGGAGATCGATCATTTTCTACATACCATTGACCATTCAAATACGATAAATGGAAAGATCATTTATTATTACAGGGATCGAGTCGGAAAGACCGTACCAGGGGATGCTGGTGCGGTAATTTTGGTGAACTGCTCGAAGTTTGTAATTGATGGTCTGGTTCTGAACAATGGTAGTACTGGCATCAAGCTTTTTAAATCGTCAAATGTTACGATTACTAAAAATACATGCAATGGCAATCTCAAATATGGCATCTACCTGTTCAGTTCAAAGGATATCATTGTTACAGACAACATTTGCGAAAATAACGGTTATATTGGTGTGTATTTGAGATATGCGCAAAATGTCAGGATAAAAAATAATTTGCTTCTAAATAGTCAAACTGGCATAAGTACGTATTATTCTAAGTATAATGAGATAACAAATAATATTTGTTCGAATCACGAAGATTATGGAATAGGTTCGAGATATTCGGATTATGATGAGATAGCCAACAATACATGTAACGATAATTCCTATGGCATGTATCTTGACGAAGATTTTTCCATTATAGATAATAACACTTGTTTGTTCAATGACAAAGGTTTTCAAGTTGTGGACGATAATAATTTGATCACAAATAATACATGCAGCTTCAATAACGAGACGGGATTGGTCCTTAGAGGCAGTTATGAGAATTCAGTAAAAAGTAACACATTAACTTCAAATAATTATTATGGCATGGAAATCTCGTATTGCAATAAAAATACTATTACAGATAACCTCATTCATAACAATACAATATATGGCATATCTATATCTCAAAGCTCTAAAAATAACATACTTTTTAATAACAATTTCATATCAAACGGTAACCAATCCAAGGATAGCGGTAAGAACAACTGGAACACATCTGCAGGTATAGGCAACTTCTGGTCCGACCTTCAAGTCAAATACCCAAATGCAACAAATGACGGCTACATTTGGGATACGCCGTACGAGATACCTGGCTTGGCGGGTGCTTTGGACTATTCCCCGTTGGTAAAATATGTGTCCGATTTTATATTAAATATTAGACCCACGGCGGTCATTCAAAATATCTTACCCAATCCTGCGGTCTATGGTGAGAACATAACATTTGTGGGCCATGGGTCCGATGTTGATGGGTTCATTACTCGATATCGATGGAGATCGGATATTGACGGAATATTCGGCAATACATCATTCTTTAGCTACCGGAACTTAAGCAGGGCTAAGCATACCATATCATTCATGGTCATGGACGATCTTGGTGACTGGTCGAAGGATACTATGACATTAACCATCGGGCCGAAGTTCCCGTTCAACGGTACCTTGAGGCCACGCGGACCCATCGTAATAACAAACAATAATGAGTTCACTCATGACAATGGTGTTAAATCTGGTTCAGGCTCATTCAAGGACCCGTATATCATCGAGGGCTGGAAGATAACCGGGCATCTTGATTGGATGTGTCGGAGCTGTATCTATATCAACAATACTGATAAACATTTTATTATAAGGAATAATTATTTGAATGATTCGGGGCTTTGCCAGATCGGCGCTGCAGGAATACGATCGTCCAATGTAACAAATGGGACCATAGAAAATAACACCATTACGCAAGATGACTACTATAACATGTATGGTATTATGCTGGAATACAGTAGTAACATCTCAATTATAAATAACCGGATCCTAAATTCTTCGGATGCTGCTTTTATTATTCTTTATTCTCAAAATAATACAATTACAAATAACATTTGCAATAATAATAGAATGGGTATCTATTCTATCGGGAGTGATAATAATATTTTCGAAAATAACTGGTTTTCAACTAGTGAAAGTTTCATTGCTCTTAGCTGGTCTTCATGGAACATGTTCAATAATAACAGCGTGATCAATTTCACCAACTTCAGGATCTGGAAGTCTGAGAACAACACTTTTCATCACAATAATTTCATTTTTTATAATGAAGTTAGTATCATGGGCCAGGAGGATAAGATAGACAATAACTCCTGGGACGACGGGTTAGGCCAGGGCAACTTCTGGAGTAACTACTCGGGACGTGATTCCGGCGAGAACGGCCGGGTGATGGGTGACGGCGTTGGCGATACAAATATCCCATATATGGACTTGGACAACTATCCCCTAATGAAGCCAACTGAAGGTTTCATCAACTGGGCGAAAGAAAATATCGGCGTAGAATTAAATGTTGACAAGAAACGCTATATCTCGGGAGAAAAGATCACTGGCAAAATAAAGATATCAAATAACAATTATTTCGATCTTTACTCGGATGACCCGGAGATATTCCCAATGAGCTATAGATCCATGGGTAATCTCAGGTTCGAATTTACAAACCTGGATTCGGATCAATTAGAGACATTTTATTACCAAGGGTTCTACACCGTAAAAATTGAGGGAAAGGCAACCGTAATAAACAATTTATCATTGCCCGGTGTTGTCTATAAAGATCTCCCATCAAAATTACTGCCGCGAATTAAACTACGACCAGGCAATTATTCTTTAAAATTAACTTTCCCATTATATATTGATAGGTTTACATTTCTTGAGGTGAATACTTCGACCCAGGAGAACATAACAGTTCATGACCATTCCGTGGTTGAAAATATATCATTAACTCTTGAAACTTCTAAATCGAGTTTTAATGTTGGAGAACCGATAACTGGAACAATTAATGTCCGTAACGACAATCCATTTAAGATCAAACTAATGGCCAGTCCACCATTAAGTGCGCACCTGCTTGGCCATCATTTTACAATTTATTCTATAGAGAACGCCGTGACCGTCCCGGGGATCAATAATTATGATCTCACACCAATTGATGTAGGTGCTAATGCCAATATAGATCTTGATTTCGCAATAGAAAGATTTTACGATGAGTATAGTTCTAGAGTGGGGAACTATTCCATCTATTCATGGTTTTATTATTCAAATGATTCGGCATATTATCAAGACGTTCTTGCCAATTCCTCGGAAATTCTACGTATAGAATCGAACCATGCAGAGTATGAAATTATTTCCAGAGATGTGGTAGGCTCGGACAATATTTCTATCTCCCTTAAACTGGATAAACAAGAATACAAAGAACGTGACCCAGTTACGGGTACAATTAAAATAACAAATAGTAATCTTTTTGACATTGTTTTGGATGATGTATTATACCAACGGATCACTGGACATCATTTTGTGATCTATTCTTTTGATAATCGTTCGAACTTTGGCGGTATTGCCAGCGAGTTTCAAGGGTCATTGACGATCAAAGCCCATGACATATCTGCTATCACATTCAGCATCGATAAATTCATATTACCCCCAACATCAAAAATTATACAGTATGTTGGCTTAAGCCCGGGCAACTATTCGATTTACGCATTTTTCTATTATACAAATTCAACTGACAAAATAAATTCGGATACCCTCTGGTCAAATCGAGCCGAATTCAGGATCATTGAGAATACTACGGATTGGCCTGATACAAATGTCACACTTGATGATGGCAATGAAACTCAACCGGATGGATCATATGGGGCTGTGTTTTATCAAGTTGTCGGAATTTGCATCATATTTATCATGATCACAATAATGTTCATTGGTTCCACTGAGATGGGTAAGTACGGCTTCTTTGGGGCAATAGGGCCGTTATACACTAAAACACGCAAAAGAAAGAAGGACCATGAATATGGATATATCAAAGGCTCGGTGCGCGGGTACATACTGGGCAACCCGGGGGAGAGCTATAATACGATTAAAAATGAGCTGGAACTGCCGAACGGCACACTGGCATATTACCTGAAGGTTCTGGAAAGAGATAGGTTGATCAAGTCTGAGCGTGATGGATTCCTGAAACGGTTCTACCCGATAGGTGGGATGAAGGTCAAAGATGTGTTAGAGCTATCTCAGGTGCAGGAGAATATCAAAATGGTTATTCAAAAGCATCCCGGGGCCTCGCAAAAGGATATACTGGCAAATTTGGACATTAGCCAACAGAAACTGAACTACCACATTCAATTGATGGTGAAGGCAAGAATGATCAAACTCGAACGTGAGGGAAAAATAACTAAATGTTATGTCATCGAGGACACTTCTTGATGAATTAGTGCTGAGGGTATTGAATATTGGAAATTGTAAATTTGAAAATAAAAATTACAATATCGATTAATGATACAGAAACCTATAACCTTCATTCTCTTTTCCCCATCCCACTATCACCACCCTTAATCCTTATCCCCTACTCCTGACCCCTAAGTTGTAATCCCCAATCCCTGATTTAACTCACACACTCTTACACCCACACACTCCCTAAACTTACCCACAACTAGCGCTCATCAATAAATTATCGCTTTATTCTCCATCACCACCACCATTACTATCACCAAAATCCTCACTGCCCATCTCAAGTTTACCCCTTTTCAACCTTTTACCTATCTTTTTCAATCTCTTATTCTTTTTCTTATATGGCAAATCCTTTTTTACATTCTTGTCAATTTCCGATTTTATATTCAGATCACGCTGTGGGAACGGGATCTCGATGCCTTCTAATGCAAGACGGTTATATATCTCGTGATTGATCTCGCTCTTGACCCTGAACCGGTTATCCAGATTTTCCACCCAAAAACCTACAAGGAAGTTTATGCTCGAGTCGCCAAACTCTGTGAACCTGGTGAATGGCACACGCTTGGGGTCATCGGTTATTATATCGGGGTGATTCATGGTTATCTCCATCAATATATCCTGGACCTGTTGCGGGTCGCTCCCATACGCTACACCAACGTCACAACTGTCCTTTATATGCCTATCCGGCTCGGTTAGATTTATCAACTTCTCGTTCGCCAGTTTATTATTTGGCATCACAACTTCCAGATGTTTGAAAAGGTCGTACATCACGGTTGTACGCATGCCGATCTTTCGTACGATGTATGTATCACCTTCGAACTGGATCATGTCACCCTCCTTGAATTTGGGCTCCAAGATCAAAAATATTCCCGAGAAGAAGTTCGATAGTGTATCCTGGGCCGCAAAAGCGATGACCATACTGATCACCACACCGCCTGCTATGAACAATGTGAGGTCTATCTGGAGATATCCTAAAACCGCACTTAAAGCCACGAAACCGATTATGATCGTACCCAATTTATGTATGGCGGGGATCAATATTTTATCCACCTGTAGTTTGGTTCGTTTTGCCATAATTTGCCCTATCTGGATAAGAACACCGCTGAAGATCTTATAACTGATCCAAATGACCATCAACAAAAACCCCACACTATAGGCGCCTTCGATCCAGTACATGGCCTCCCTCGGCAACTCTAATTCTCGCAAAGATGCCACCATTCCATATAAGATAATTAAGATCAAAACCGGTCGACGAATTATTTCCAGCACAATATCATCGATCTTTGTTGTTGTTTTTTCAGTCATTCTGCGTATTATTGGGTCTAGAATGATCAAAACGAGGAATGCTATCATTACCCAAAGAATGAATTTAACAAGAAATCTGCCATAATTATTATCTAAAATATCAAGCTGTTCGGGGAACTCAAAATGGAAACCTAATATATCTATCCCGTGTTTTTCTACATCTTCTTTTATGATCGTTACATGTGTAATATCAAAGATAGATGAGGTATATGTTTCATTGCCAGCTTCATCTGCTAAGATATTTACTATGACTTTGACCTTTTCACCGGTTCTGAAGTTATTTTTTGCATTACCGATCACACTCACATATTTTTGGGAGCCAAAATCTACACCCTCGGATTCAAAATAGATCTTGGTAATTTCTTCAGAGTTGTCTTCAGTCGTGTAATAATACATGCGCTTTATCGTATCCTGGATCAAGACAGTCTCGCCGACATTATAGGTTTCATCGGGATCATCGATTAGATCTTTGAATGTTATGGGTTCGAGTGGTTCGGTGGTCTGGGCAAATAAATTGCCGGAAAATAGTATCGGACAAATAATGCAAATTATTAATAATGTTACTAATGAAGTGGGCCTATTGAATTTCATATGCCTCCCGGGTTACCTAAATAAATATGAAATTTATAAACCTTTGTAACGTTTTTCACAAAAAATTGACCTATAATTTAATATCTATGGGAAACTTTTATCTTATTTGAAGTCGATAAGTATACATCTGCTATATTTTAAAAATTAAAAGGAGGTGTGGAGTCATGACAAACATAACTGGAAAACGAATAGTTATGATTATCGCTCCCGAAAAGTTTAGAGATGAAGAATTGATCAAGACCCGTGATGAGCTTGAACGTGCTGGTGGCATTATCACGATTGCCAGTACCACCACAGATATCGCAACGGGTATGTTTGGAGCCACAGTAAAACCTGACATTACTCTCGACATGGTAAATGTCGATGAATATGATGCAGTTGTATTCATAGGCGGCAGCGGCTCGGAGATGTATTTTGAACATTCAACTGCACTTAATATCGCCAGAGATGCAAATTTAAAAAATAAATTGTTAAGTGCGATCTGTATCGCCCCCAGTATTTTGGCCAACGCAGATCTGCTAAAAGGTAAACGTGCAACCGTATGGGCTGGTGATAAATACATTACCATTCTGAGGGAAAAAGGCGCCTATTTTACCGGTGAAAATGTGACCCGGGATAATCGGATCATTACAGCCAATGGTCCTAACGCTGCGAGACAATTCGCAAAAACCATTGTGGACAACTTGTAATAAAAAAATGTTTCGTAAAAAGAATAATGATTGACACATTTTTTTAAAGTAAAATTGTAAAAGTAAAATCTTAAAAGTTAAAAGTATACGAGAATTTATGCATTTTCATGAAAAAGCATTGTTGAGCAGTGGCGAAGATTAATTGATATTGAACAGAAACCAGGATTAGTTGATGCTGAGCAGATACCTGGTTGGGTTGATGCTGAGCAGATACCTGGTTGGGTTGGTGCTGAGCAGATACCTGGTTGGGTTGGTGCTGAACAGATACCTGATTGGGTTGGTGCTGAGTAGATACCTGGTTGGGTTGGTGCTGAGCAGATACC
>JAEHCK010000172.1 GCA_020696345.1 Thermoplasmata archaeon
ATAAAAAGATTCCGTAATTTCTTATTGCTGTAATGATCCCTTGTAGAGTTAAAGATATAATGATCAAAATTACATTATCGTTATAGGGTATCAGATAATTGACAATTTATCTCGGGGATCGATCCAGCACTAATTCATATTGGTATCTATTGATCATTAAACAATCAAGGTATCTGTCAAACATCTAATATTGATATCAGCTTAAATTAGATCTCCATTCTTCGAAAACATGCACAGATTTGCAAGAGGAGTCAATTTTTAGCTACTTCATCTTCCCCATGACATCCTTTATCGACTTTTCAATATCCTGGTGCTTACCCGGCTCTCTTTCCAGTATTTCCTGCCATGTGATGATCGCATCCTCGTACCTGCCCTGGCTGTATGCGAAGCTGCCTTTGATTGCTAAGCTTTTGATATCTGTTGAAGTGTGTGTGGGTGAGGGAGTTTGGGGAGTTGAAGGTCCCTGACCCCCGAATTGTGACCCCTGACCCCTGATTTTGGAGTGTGTGGGTTTGGGAGTGTGTGAGTTTGGGGAGTTTTGGGAGTTGTGACCCCTAAATTGTGACCCCAGACCCCTGATTTTGGAGTGTGTTGGTGGAAGTTGAGGTTGATTTTGAGGATAAGTACCCCATGGTTGGAATTGTTGTTGTGGTCGATGAGTTGGAATTTGTGGATGGTATGTTAAATAAGGAGCTGGAGTTGCCGGTTTTTGTGTTAGTGGTTCTGTTTTGGTTCCACCTGGTGGTAATTGCATCTTGGGTTTTTCTTCAGCGGTCTCTTCGGGTTTACCCTTCTTGCTCATCTTAGGTTTTATCACAAATAGAAATAATATCAAGAAAATTATGATTATAACAACAACAACTAATATCCAAACCCAATTAGAGTCGTCATCTTTTTTTCCACCCCTTGTTGGTGTTTCCTTCTCCCATTTGGCTGGGTTGTTGGGGTATGCATCCTCCTTATCGTCATGACCATCTTTGTCCGTATCCTTTTGGTTTGGATCCGTTTCTTTTTGGTATTCCTCGAGATTTGATAACCCATCCTTATCAGAGTCGATCTTGGCATCTGTTGGATCTATTGGGTTCAGGCCGTACTCCAGCTCCCAGTCATTTGGCATACCGTCGTTATCGAAATCTGGGTTATCCGATTTCAATACATCGATCTCAATACTTGCCTCTGACGATGCACCCTCTTGATCGGTAACTTCAACGGTAATTATATGCTTACCCACAGGCAGTAGAATGTCATTTAATGTTTTACCTTCCATCTCACCAATTATATCCGATGACCATGTATAGGTTAAGACATCGCCATAAGGTAAATCCGGGTCCGTACAATTCGCCTGGAAGTTTAGAAGGGTGCCGTGCTCAAGCTCAATATTGTTTTCTGGTGTAATGATCTCCACCGGCCCTGGCAGATCGTTCACGGTCGTTACAACGATTATTGCCAGAATCTCGGCATTCTTTGCGGCTATACCATCGGAAGCATAGAAAGTAATTACCTCTTCACCGTTCCAATCCTTCTCGGGCCTGAGCACCACCATACCGGTATCTTGGTGTATAGTGACATTAATATGTTTTTGACCTTTGCACCAGAATGTCAGCGGGTCTTTGTTCTTATCCTTGAATATATGATAAAGACTGATCGAATGGTCATCATAAGTATCCTCGGCAATTTTAATTACATCAAGAATTCTATTGATTTCTGGCGGGTATGGACGCAGAATGGTTTTACCAAATACCGGCTCAGAAAATCCGGATTCATGCTCAACATCATCGATTGCCTTAAGCTTGTAATAATAAGTTGTAACTTCATTAAGATTCGTATCAATATATTGAGTTTCCGCTATGGGTTCTTTATTCCGCTGGATAAATCTACCGGCGGATGAAAAACTCCTGTAAAGATAATAACCCACCACATCAGCCTCTGGATTGGGATCCCAGGTTAATGTAATTGTGTTGTGTGTTCGGTTGGTTACTGTTAATCCCGTTGGTACACGCGGCCAGGACATATCTAGCGTCGTGGCAGAGGCAACATTGGAGAATGACGAGTTGTTCGGCACCTCGTCGAAGGCTACAAGTTTAAAATAATAAGTTACTTGCTCAGTTAGGTCTGTCACAATATAATACGTATCCTGATTACCAACGATATCGATAATGTGGAACTCGCCGCTCGGCCTGGAACCGGAATCGTTCATATAAATATGATACCCGGCAACATCCGTCTCTATATTAGATTTCCAATAAAGAGATATCTCCGTGCCAGAATCTGAATACGCCTCTAGACCCTTTGGTGGTTGTGGTGCAGTGACATCCAAGGTTTTAGCGGTAATTACATTGGAATAAAGGGACTCATTAGGTACCTCGTCAAATGCGGTGACCGCGAAGTAATAAGTGCTTTCCTCGGCCAAACCAAGTACAGTGTAATGTGTAGTAGTGCCAGTAATTGTATGTATCCGGTGGAACGGTCCTGAGTAAACTGAACCCTGATAAACGTGATAACCGGAGAGGTCAGCTTCGGTGTTAGCGTCCCATGAAAATGTGACCTTATGGCTGCTGATATTATTAACTACAAATCCGGTTGGGGGTGTGGATGGAGTAATATCCAAGGTAGTAGTGGAGACGACATTCGAATAAATGGAAAACCAAGGTACTTCGTCCATCGCTCGAACCATGTAATAATAAGTGATTTCCTCGATTAATCCGGTATGGTTGTAATTTATATTCACGGTGGTATCTAGATAATGGAAATTCGTGGTCGAGCTTGTGTCGTTCACATAGATCTCATAACCTGTCACATCAAGGCTCACTGAGGGGGACCAACTAAGATAAATAAAAGTACCTCCGACTTTAGAACATCTCAACGATTTAGGTTTTGCGGGTGGTGTGATATCAACAGTAGTTGACGAAACTATATTTGAAAATCCTGAAAATAAGGGCACTTCATCAAAAGCTCTAACTTTGAAATAATAAGTAGTATCATCATCGAAGCCTGAATAATAATAATATGTATGTACCGAGTTGCCCAATAAATGATAATTTATCGTAGAGCCTGTGTCATTGATGTAAATTTCATAGCCTTGAACATCAAGGCTTATCGAAGCCGTCCAAGTGACATTGATGAAGTAAGAGCCAACTGTTGAAATAATGAGGTTCGTCGGTGCCTTTGGGGAGGTAACATCTAGAGTGGTATTGTTGCCCGAAAGAGGTGAGGATTCCCATGGAACTTCATCAAAGGCTCGGATTTCAAAATAATATGTTTTCTCTTCAGCCAAACCAGTGGTATTATAATATGTATCTGTTGTTGTGTTAAGGTAGTTGAAGCTGCTACTTGAACCGGTTTTGTTAATATAGATATTATAACCAAGGAGATCAAAACTAATAGAGGCATTCCATGAGAAATTGATGTAAGTGCTACCTATAACATTGAATATCAACTCGGTTGGTGGGTTTGGAGGGGTAACATCGATCGTAGTCGTATTACCAGATAGGGCAGTGGATTCCCAAGGAACAATATCAAATGCATTTATCTTGAAATAATATGTGATTTCATCATCTAAATCTGTGGCATTATAATATGTATTCGTTGTTAAGTCTAAAAGATGGAAACTATTAACGGTATCTGTATCATTGATATAAATATTATAACCCAGGACATCTGAGCTATTGGAAGCCGCCCAAGAAAAATTGATAAATGTACTTCCGATAGTAGTGAATGTGAGGTTTGTTGGCGGCTTTGGCGGAATATCGAGTGTTGTGTTGTTATAAGATAGCGGAACAGACTCCCATGGTACACCATCATAGGCTTTTATTTGGAAAAAATATATGGTATTTTCATTTAAGTTCGTTATATTATAATAATTAAGTAATGAAAAATCGAAGAAATGAAAACTGCTATTAGAGTTAGTATCATTAATATATATATTGTAACCTTTAACATCATAACTATCTGATGGCGTCCATGAGAAGTTGAGGTAATGTCCACCTTTCACAATGAGGACTACAGATGATGGTGGATTTGGTGGTGTTATGTCCTTTTCAAGAATAATCTTCACGGTTTTACTGATATTCATGTTTGGCTCAGGCTCAGCAAAACTTCGTTCGTAAAGATCATGGTCGACAGAAACATTGTGTGGTGTATGGATGGAGATATTTCCAGTTTTATTTTTTGTGTATTCCGAACATATTATCCACTTCAACCAGCCAAATTTATCTGTATTACCAGAAAAAATAAGCTTTGAGGAATTGTCTTTTACTATAACCTCAGCACCTTGGACAGCATCATTTGTAATATTGGTAACATTGACCCGCATAAACCATTGAACAGTTAAATCTGACTTAGTATCGGCAAAGTTTACACATGACCAATTTATTGAACAATTGAGGGCAAATGCATGAGAATTGCCTTCTAAACGAATTTTAGATATCGTTGAACCATTTATTGATGAATTTAAAATACAGCAATAATCTGAATTTGAAGTGAAATTTATCCCAACTGAATTGTTTACACATATATTATTTAATAATATATTCATATCAGAATTTTCGAAAAGAATGCCCTCTACATTATTTGAACAACTATTATTTTTCAATTCATTTTTCGATGACAATTTCAAATAAATACCATTATCATTTGAATTACAAGTATTATTTTTAAGCTTATTATTCGAGGATGATTTGAAAAATATACCATGATTATCATTTGAATTGCAAGTGTTATTTTTGACTATATTGCTTGATGAAGAATCCAATTGGATACCGATTCTATTTGTTGAACCGTTGTTTTTATCAATGTTGCTCCAATTCGATTGTGATAGACTTATTCCTTTATCGTTTTTAGAACAGTTGTTATTTGTAAGGTTATTGTTCGAAGAAAATGTTAACTTAATTCCATTTTCGTTGTTTGAATAACAGGTGTTGTTTTCGACAATATTATTATTAGACGAATATAGTAAGAATCCATTATTTGTTCCATTTTTTGTAGTAGAGTTTTTTAATTTGACATAATGACAGTTATATAGCATAATCTGGGCAATATTAGTAATTTTTGAAAGTTCAACATTTATATCTTGGAGAACGATATATTGAGATACGTTGCCAATTATATTTGTATACCATCTCATTGGTACTCCGTTTACAGTGTTTGTCTCTGTGATTGTATTATTATAACTTACTACATTATTAAAATTAAATCCTATTTGTGTACCCGTAATCGTAATTGTATTATTTTTTAAAATATTGTCTGGTGAAGAATATAGTGTGATACCAAACCAATTATTTGAACATGTATTGTTTTCAATAGTATTTTTATTAGAATCATCGATTTGAATGCCATACACATTGTTCAAACAAGTATTGTTAATAATTATATTATTAATTGAGCTGTATATTTCAATCCCATCGCTGCAATTTGAACAATTATTATTGATAATCATATTCTCATTTGAGGGAGATTGAAGTACAATACCTCTTGCGGAATTATAATTATAATTATTATTAACAATCTTATTTTTGTATGATTGAGATAGCTGTATGCCATTACCATTTTTTGAACATGTATTATTTTTAAATGTATTTTTAGATGATTTAGATAAATCAATACCATATTTATTATTCAAGCATGTATTGTTTTCAAATATATTTCTATTTGAATTAATCAAAAAGATACCATCCCAATTATTTGAAATGCAAGTATTATTTTCAATAATGTTACTATTTGAATTACGAAGATAAATACCATTCTCATTTTTTGAACAATTGTTATTAATAATTCTACAATTTGAAACATAATACAATTTGATTCCTGCATCCCAAACGGTGCTCCCTGAGTTAATTATTTTAAAGCCATAAATTTTAACTCCATTTACAGTAATTTTTACAACCTCACCACTTCCTCCACCGTTTATAGTAGTATTTGTAGTCCCATTGCCAATGAGCGTTAATCTCTTGTTTATAACTATTTTTTCATTATAAGTCCCAGCCCAAACACGGATCGTATCACCGGCATTAGCAGCATTAATAGCCGTCTGGATAGTCGTATAGTTCCCGCCGCCGGATTTATCAACAATTATTATACTGGAAGCGGCTGCCCCACCATCATCATCCACCACACCCTCGAACACCAGTAATCCGGCAAACCCCACAGTAACCAATATGACTACAAAATATGCGGATATTAACTCTTTCCTGATCTTGTATGCGTTCATCGCCCTACACACCCAAGATAATACTCATTATTAATTTCCAGGTTCTAATATTGAATATTATTACGATTATTTAATGATTTCTTGCTAATATTTGTTTAAATCATTAAGGTAATTTCAACGAGACCCAACTACGCTTCATTTCAAAAGCCACTTCATGTTGGAACCCAGACAATTTTAATAACTCATTAACTAAACCAATTAAGTTTCAATAAATACCACACATCATGATAGCAAAGTTTATATTAATCCTTGTTAATATACTATTATATGCAGCGCGAGGAATTTAAAAAGATCATTATTGACCAGAACCAAGAGATCAAACAAATATTCAAGAATGAAAAATTAATAAAAAGAGATACCCCCGAGCTTCGCAAATTTCTAAAACATCCAAACATTATTGCGATCCTTGGCATTAGAAGATGCGGTAAATCTATTCTCTCCAATCAACTATTAATGAATAATAATTATGCTTATGTGAATTTCGATGATGAACGATTCATAGATGTGAAGACAAAAGATCTTAATATTTTACTGGAAGCTCTGTATGAGATCTTTGGTAAAGAACTTGAATATTTCCTATTCGATGAAATTCAAAACATAGATGGTTGGGAATTGTTCACTACCAGGTTGCGAAGAACCAAGCACATAATAATCACAGGGTCAAACGCAAAACTATTATCCGGAGAACTTGCAACTCATCTTACTGGAAGATATTTTGATTTTGTATTATTTCCGTTCTCGTTCAAAGAACATCTTGCTCTAAAGAGAATTAAGATCAAAGAAAATAAGAATTACACTACCGCTGAGATCTCGGAATTAAAAAAACATCTGGGAGAATTTATTCAACATGGCGGTATGCCGGAAATTTACAAGTTCGGTAGATCGATCCTTCCTAAAATTTACAAGGACATTATACTGAAAGATGCCGTTGTGAGGTATCGGATCAGACACAGAAATACATTCAGTGAGCTGGCAAAATATCTGGTTTCAAACTTCGCATGTGAATTTACGTTCAATAAACTTAAGAATATCACCAATGTGAAAAACATACATACCGTCAAGAACTATGTAGAATATCTAAGTTCGATCTATTTGATATTCGTTCTTGAAAGATATTCACCCAAACTTAAATCACAATTTTTAGCGCCCAAGAAAGTTTACTGCATGGATACTGGTGTTGCAAATTCAATTGGTTTTTCTGTTTCCGAGAACAAGGGTCTGCTTATGGAGAATCTAGTGGCAATAGAATTATTCAGGAAAATTTCTTACTGGGACCCTGGATATGAGGTGTATTATTGGAAAGACCATCGGCAAAATGAAGTGGATTTTATAATAAAAGAAGGAACATCAGTAAGGGAACTGATTCAGGTTTGCTATGATATCAGTAACCTTGATACAAAAAAACGAGAATTCGAGGCTCTGTATCTAGCTTCGAAACAATTAAAGTGTAAAAAGTTGACCTTAATTAATATGGATATTGATGAAAAAATAAATTATAAGGATATTGAAATTAATTGCATCCCTTTATGGAAATGGCTGCTCTAGTTTGAGTTGTCGAATCTTGAATAATTGCCTCACTTCAATAATTCAGGCATGATCTCGATGCCCTTAATATAATTTACAATAGCTTTTTTCTTCATCATCCCACCATCGGTCAGGACCCCAGCAACATATTTCATCGGTGTAAAATCAAAATAGATGTTTCTAACTGATAATTTTTCAGGTTTAATGTCATCTCCACACATGCAGTATATCTGCTCTTCCGGATAATCCCGTATCAATTTCTTTATTGGTGTCAAATCGGGGATGAATTTCGTTAGTTCACACACACAGTAGAATGGTATTTTCAATTCCTTTGCGGCAAT
>JAEHCK010000079.1 GCA_020696345.1 Thermoplasmata archaeon
GGACCCGGTTAATAAGACAAACCATTTTGGGCTAATACCTAAGAAAAGGCAGGGCAATAAGAGCCGGATGAATCGAGAGGTTCACGTCCGGTTCTGTGAGAGCGTGGGGGTGAAACTCCCCTGCGCTACTCGACTTTACTCAATGTTATTTATTATAAGAATTCTTAGCTCAAGAATAATTTGTGCAAACAAATTGTTCGAGTTTTATCTTTTTCCTAGGTAAAAATTCTGTCTTTAATATCAAATATTTTCTAAGAATTTTTAGCTCGAGATAATTTACACAAGTAAATTATCGTAGTTTTACTTTTAGCTTTTGCCTTTTAGCTTCCCCTTGGGTCTCAGATCGTCCTCAGCACCAGAGCAATTTTATCGAGCGCACTCTCAAGTTCATCAACCGGATTCATGAATGTCAGCCTGAAATGCCCGTCGAGGCCAAAATATTCCCCAGGCGAGACTAGTACACCCTGTTCCTGGATAAACCTGCGACACAGGTCAACCGAACCGATCTGGGTTTTAGTATTATACCGTGGATAACACATTATACCACCACCCGGCGGGACCCAGTTGAGCAGATCATTATTGTTTTCTATCCATTCATGTACAATTGAAAAATTCCGATGTGCAATGTCTTTGCACCTTTGGGCAAGCTTATCCCGTGCATTGGAAATTGCGGCAGCAGAAATTAATTCCGATAAGTATGGCGCAGCTACTGAAGTCTGCCACTTTGCATTTAAGCATAGTTTTGCAATATCTTCATCGGCGACAATCCAGCCCGTTCGCAGCCCACCTATACCATACACTTTTGACACGCTCGAGGTCACGATCACGGAGTCCATGCCGGCTGCTGTGCGCTGTGGTGCATTGGCCGCAGGTAAGAACATCTCGTCGATAAATAATAGTGCACCATGCTCGCTTGCGAGTTCTGCAACTGCTTGGATGGTCTTTTGGTCTGCCTGCACACCCGTGGGATTATTAAGGTTTGTGATCACTATCAATTTTGTATTCTTGGTCAATTTACTCTTCAGCGCTTCCATATCGAGAGCAAATCCGTCTTCAAATCTACGCTCCCATTTGACAACTCGTGCCCCCAGCATCTCGGGTACCAGCCAAAGCGGAGAATACCCCGGCTGCTCAACAATGATCTCATCGCCGCGATCGAGCAATGCGAGAAACACCAGAAAATTCGCCTCCGACCCACCTGTGGTGGTCACCACTTGGTTATGGTCACAATTATACATAGAAACAAGAGCATCGCGTAACTCAAGTGCTCCGAACGGGTCGTTTTTACCGAGATCGAAGTCCTCTGGCAACTCAAACCCGGTCATTTCCTGTAATTCATCAAACCGTACGCCGGTGATGGAGCTGCTCGCAAGATCGAGCTTTGCCTCTGGTATATTCTCAATGAGCCAATCGAAGAGTGGGATTTGAGGGAGTTGCATAGCTGGTAAAAAGATTGTGGGGTATATGAAGGTTTGGAGTTGAGTATATGAGCTGAATTAATGTGGAGTAATGCTTAGGATATTGTAAATTGGAAATTGTAAAAGTTAAAAGTGAGATAACTTATTTTTAAATTCCCCATTCCCAACTTATCAACAACCAGACAAATTACATTCGATCAACCGCTTAGCGCTGCCCTCTCCTGCGCGGTCTCATGAAGTCCGGCACATCATCATCGGAAGAACGAGCGTCCTTGCTTTTTGGTTTATAAACCGGTGGGTGGCCCATCTCTTCGGCCTGATCCTTGAGCTTCTGGATGCGCTTTTCCATGGGTGGATGTGTGGAGAATAAATTGACAAAACCGCCGCTTTTGAACGGGTTGACGATGAACAATGACGAATGTGCGGGACTTGATTTACGGAACTGCATTGGGTGGAGCCTGTTCATATGATGTAGTGTATCCAGTGCACTGGCCAGCGCCATCGGGTTTTGGATAGTGGCTGCGCCAACATGATCGGCCTTATACTCACGCGAGCGCGAGATGGCCAGTTGGACCAATATTGCGGCTATGGGCGCCGTAACAACGGCAATTAATATTATTGCCGGATGAATATTGGTATTCCGTCGGCCGAATATCATCTGGAATAGAATTACTCGTGCAACTATGGCAATAATTGCCGCCACGGTAGCGGCTATGGTCATGACCAGTATATCCCTGTCCTTTACATGCGCCATCTCATGTGCGATCACACCCTCAAGCTCGTCGTCGTCAAGGATATCCAGCAAACCCTCGGTGGCGGCAACTACCGCGTGCTCGGGGTCGCGGCCCGTGGCAAACGCATTTGGTGTTGCTGTGGGTACAATAGCTACGCGCGGTACCGGTAGATCGGCTTTCATGGCAATACCTTTCACGGTGTTATACAGCCTGGGCGCTTGTTTGGCGTCGACTATTTTTGCCTGGTACGCGTTCAGGACCATTTTATCCGAATAGAAATATGTCACTAAATTTAAAATTACTAACATAATAACTATAGCCATTATAATTGCCCAGGTAAAAATGCCCGGAGGCATTGTTCCAGTTGCAATTAAAGCGTAGACTATCCCGAATCCCATGCCGAGAAATATTATCCACATGAGTGCGAACATTGCAAATAATTTCAATCTAGGATAACCCATTTTCTTTCACCTTCTTGTTTGATCTCATAATTTTGAGCGGTATTTATCATTAATTGAGGGTAAACAACTTAATGAGACCCCAAATCAATTGATATATAAATAAGTGACTCAGGATTTATAATTTGCTGTTTCATAAATTTCTCTTCACTGGCGGTATATAGCCTTTTAACGTTAATGATAATGTGATCACGGTCACCGAGCTCATTGCCATTGCCAGCCCGGCCAGCTCGGGTCTGAACGTGATACCGAAAATTGGATAGAGCATACCTGCCGCAACCGGGATCAAAGCCGTATTGTAAGCAAATGCCCAGAATATATTCTGTTTGATCCTGGTCATGACCTTTTTACTCAACTGCACCCCGGCTACCGCATCGAGCAGATCGTCTTTCACAAGCACGATCTCACCGCTCTCAACGGCCACATCGGTGCCGCTGCCGATGGCAATACCGACATCTGCCTGTGCCAGGGCTGGCGCATCGTTAATACCATCACCAACAAAGCCGACGATTTCGCCCTTCTTTTGCAGTTTGGCAACTTCTGCAGCTTTATCCTTTGGCAAAACCTCGGCAAGAACCGTGTCGATACCGATCTGTTTGCCCACTGCTTTTGCACTTTTCCTGTTGTCGCCAGTGATCATAACCACTTTCATACCCATGCTCTTGAATTGTGAAACAGCAGCTTTTGTAGTTTCCTTTAAAGTATCTGCAATGGCGATTATACCGATCAATTCGGATCCATTACCGATCAGTAGGGCGGTTTTACCTTCACTTTCGAGTTTAGCAAGCCTTTTTTCAACATTTTTGTATGAAATATTTTTTTCTTTGAAAAATATTCTATTTCCTATTATCAATTCTTTTCCATGGAACTTAGCTATTACACCTTTTCCGCTGAGGGTATTGAAATTCTTGACCGATCTTAATTTGATATTTTTTTCATGCGCTTTTTTCACTATTGCCTCTGCCAAAGGATGTGACGAGTTTTTCTCAACACTTGCCACCAATTTTAGTAGTGCAGTTTCTTCAATACCTATTCCAATGATATTTGTAACCTCTGGCTTACCTTTGGTCAAGGTCCCGGTTTTGTCAAATATGATGGTAGTCAATTTATCCGGTATTTCCAGTGCCTCACCGCGTTTGATCAGTACACCCAGCTCTGCACCGCGACCCAGGCCAACCGTCACCGCCGTAGGTGTAGCCAGGCCAAGTGCGCACGGACAGGCGATTACGAGCACGGAGATCAAGGTTGTTAATGAAAATAATAGTGTATTGCCTACAATAAAATACCATACGATAAACGAAAAAATAGCGATTCCCAGCACCAGTGGTATGAAGTAGCTAACAGCTTTATCGGCAATACGCTGTACTGGTGGTTTCGATCCCTGGGCGTCCTCCACCAGTTTGATTATCTGAGACAGTACAGTATCCTTTCCGATCTTTGTTGCCTTGAACTTAAGCACTCCATTCGTGTTTAGGGTTCCGCCAACAACGGGACGGTTCTTTTTCTTCAAAACCGGAATGGGTTCACCGGTGATCATCGACTCATCCACATAACTCTCACCGGCAACAACCGTGCCGTCCACCGGCATTTTACCACCCGGTTTAACAACTACATTGTCGTTTATCTGCAGATCTTCAATCGCGATCTTGATCTCTTTACCGTTGCGGATGATGATCGCAGTCTTTGGCTGTAGGCCCATAAGTTTTTTTATGGCTTCCGATGTCTTGCCTTTTGCTCTTGTTTCTAAGTATCGTCCCATGGTTAGAAATGTTGCCAGCATGACCGCGGTTTCATAAAACATAAATTCCCTAGTTAATACGATCTCAAAGGTGCCGAATAGACTTGAGACATAAGCCACACCAATTCCCATGGAATACATAACATCCATATTGAGATTTCTATTTTTAAGTCCGCGATAGCCGGCACTGAAGATCGGATGGCTTACATAAATAAACGCAGGTGTTGAAACCACCAGCATAAAATATGTCATTGGGAACGGCCAGGCAATAGGAATGTACATGAGGGCCATTAATGGAAGGCTAACAGCAAAACCAATGATGATCCTATTGCGTTTTTCACTTAGGCTTTTATCTCTAGCCTTTTCTTCCATATCTTCGGTTTCTTCACCCTCCAGGCCAAGATATTGGTACCCTGCCTTCTCGATAACTCCTCTCATATCTGGTACTGAGACTATTTTCGAGTTATAGGTAATATATGCTTTTTCGGCGCTGAGGTTTACATTTACATCGGCAACACCTTCCAGTTTTCCTACAGCTTTCTCAATAGCAGAAGAACAATTAACACAGGTCATGCCGCCGACCTTGATCGTGGTTTTGTCGTTTACAACCTCGTAACCCGCATCGGTGATTGCCTTTTCCAGGTCCGCAACCTCAAGTTTATCCGGATCGAATTCCACTTTACTGGTATCTGTTCCAAGATTCACTGCTGCTTTAGAGACCCCGTCAAGATTTATGAGTGATTTTTCAATAGCTTTCACACAGTTGATGCAGGTCATGCCTGAAATTTTTAGATATACATTTTTTCTATCTTCCATTTTTTTCATCTCGATCATTTTTCTATTCCATTCTTTGCTTTTCTTTCGCCTTATATCCCGCATCTTCCACCGCTTTTATTAGCGGTTCAGAATCGAGTTTATCGCCTTTGAAAACCACATCAGCTTTTTGTCCATCCAGGCTAACTTTTACACTCTTCACGCCTTTAACGGTTTCCAGTGCTTTTGTAACCCGCATCACACAATGATTACAGGTCATACCATCGACTTTCAGGGTTGTCTTATTCTTCGATCCAAATAATCCCATTTTATTCACCTCTTAATATACTTACTAAAAGAAATAATAACTATTAAATGATTTTCAATGAGCAATGATTATAATACCTGAAACGAATATATATTGTCAGAAATAGGTGATCTCTTTGTATACGTGCTACGACTGCGAGCGTTTTGGTATGGGGTGTGACGGCGAGATACCGCCCATGGAATTTCGTAACAAATTGGAAGAATACTGTAAACGCTTTATATTGGTCAAATGGCGCAAGGATATGTTCAAGGATGCCGGGACGAAACGGCTGGGGTAGTAGAGATCTGGTTTTTAAAAGTTAAAAGTGAAATTTAACTTTTACAACTTTGGAAAAGTCGAAGAGTTTTCCAATGTAGAACAATTTTTCTCTAGAAAATTGTTCAAATTTGCAATCTTCAATTTCCAATGTCCCCAGCAATAACTCAACAAATAATGAATAGGGTTGAGGGCACCATAATAAACTCCAAAATGAATATCAGTAGAGAGATTCTCTATAGCGCCCTCGTTCTATCAATTTATCTGTTAGTATTTAACATTTGCTTAAGTTTATCAACAATTCTTAAATACCAAAAAAACCTCAATATCTGGTAGTGAAAGTACTATGTATAAACCAACATTGATGATCAGAAGATTGCTGGTAATTAGTATTTCATTCTTGATTTTATTTCCGTTGACCAACCTGGTCGGCAATGGTAAAAATTACACATTAATCGAGAAGAGCCATTTTGAACCTTCACTCGACCCTGTGTACCCCACCCGGGCGATCGCACTTGACCAGAACAAGTTCATGTTAGTGGTGCTTCCGGATTCACAATATTTATCAAGAAGTTTTCCACACATCTACACCAACCAGACCGAGTGGATCGTGAATAACTCTGCAGAAAAGAACATGGTTTATGTTCTCCACGAAGGCGATATTACAAACAATAATAACCACCCGCAATGGACCAATGCCAACAACAGCCAGAGGAAGCTTGACGGTCATGTGCCATATACATTATCACCCGGCAACCACGATCTTGGCCCCAACGGAAACGCCGCTAATAGAGATACTTACATGAACGATTATTTCAACCTGACCGAATATCAGGCTTACCCAACGTTTGGCGGAGCGTTCGAGCAAAACAAGATCGAAAATACTTATCATCTGTTCAGTGCTGGCGGCTTGGATTGGATGATCGTATCGTTGGAGTTTGCGCCGCGTGATGCGGTACTGGCCTGGGCAAACGAGGTGGTGGCTAACCATACGGACCGGATCGTATTTGTTATCACCCATAACTATCTGGCAGGGAATGTGCGCAACCCAGGGTATGGCGGCAATTATGGTCTCATAAACGACCCGGTCGGCGCAGCTTCGGGTGAGGATATATGGCAGAATTTTGTAAAAAAACACCGGAACATCATGTGCGTGTTCTGCGGCCATATATTGGTCGAGGCAGGATATCTTGCCAGTACCGGCGACCATGGCAACACGGTTCACCAGATGCTGGCAAACTTTCAAATGAATACAAACGGCGGGAACGGCTATATGCGTTTGGTTGAGTTTGATACTGCCGCCGAGCAAATATCGGTCAAAACATATTCGCCCTATCTGGATCAATATAAGACCAGCAGTCAGCACCAGTTCGTACTGAATTATAAAAAATGGAATTATATAAATGACCGGCCAGTTATCAAAAATAATATTACATTTATCGAGCTGGATGAGGATGGTGAGGCCGAATACTTGGACCTGGACGGGTATGCGAACCCGGAAACCGGCATATTCGAAGATCCGAATACAGGTGCGGGTGACGACCTGACGTTCTATATCTGGACAGGATATAACTGGAGGGGGTTGAATGAGAATGGTAAGTTCGAAAACAATAACCTGACCGCAAAACTTCAATGGAACGATACGGTCAAGATCGAGCCAAAGGAGAATAAATATGGCTCTGATGCCATTAAATTGAAAGCCGTGGATACATTGGGCGACTACATCACCACGGAAATCCCGATCACAATACACCCGGTAAATGACCGGCCGGTGATCAATGCTACTGCAAACTGGATACCACAAACTTCCGAGCTATTATTATTGGAAGATAAAGTCATTTGTTTTGAAGACCGTTGGGCAAACTTCACGGTCACTGCGTATGACCCCATAGAGCCCGAGGATGGTTCGAACTTGAGCTTTTCAGTAAATAGTAGTGATGAATATGCGGGATTCTTTAATATTGATGAAAATACAGGTTCAGTATCGCTCATGTTGGAAAACGAGGATGTTGGGATATATTACCTGAGGATCACGGTTACTGACGGCGGCGAGGTAAATGATATGGATGAGTACGATTTTATGCTGGAGGTCAATAATACCAACGATCCTCCAAGTATCATAACAACCGATATAGTCTCATGTATCGAAAGTGATCTATTCTATGTCGAGTACCAGGCGGAGGATTGTGACCCGACAAACGATACTTTTGTCTGGGAACTATACACCAATGCATCTTTTCTAAGTATGCACAGATATATCGGCTCTCTATCGGGAATCCCAAGAAATGCCGATGTTGGTAGTTATTTTGTAAACATAACGGTCTCCGACAGGATCGATGGCATCGACTTTACAAATTTTACTTTGACAGTCAAGAATGTGAACGATCCACCCATGATAAATAATTCAATTTCTTATTTTACAATTTTTGAGGATTCTATCGATAACCACATTGATCTCCATGATTGGTTCACAGATGTGGATTCGAAAGTATTGCATTTCCGGTCTATTGGTTCGGGTTCGGAAAATATCTCGGTTGATATACTTAAGTCTGGTCTTGCAAATATTGAACCAAAAGCGAACTGGAGCGGGAAAGAAACCCTGATGTTTTATGTTAATGACAGCCTGACCGAGGTCAATGATACTGTGGAGATAACGGTTTCGCCCGTGAACGACTTGCCGTTCGACCCAACCATTGTTCTGTTTGATATCGAGTATTACGAGAAAAGAGAACAACCGGCTTCTGGAAATGCCACAGATGTGGATATTCCCTACGGTGATAAATTATACTTCACCTGGTCTTCCAATGTAACCGGCAGTCTGGGCCAGGGTCAGGAGATCAACCTGTCACTTACCGCGGGTATGCATACTATTACACTAACGGTGAAGGACAAGGAGGATGCGTGGGTTAATGTATCGACCGAACTGGAGATCTTGAAGATCACTGATAATCTCCCTGATATTGGGAAAGATGATGATGAAGATGGTAGTTCGACCCAAGCCTCGGTATTATATATTGGAGTGGCACTGGGCGCTGTGGTAATTATCATAATTTTGATCATCATGTTCTTGTTTTTCAGGCAAAAGATGAAGAAGAAAGTATCTTTGAAAGAAGCCATATTTGAGGAGTCTTTATTGCGATCTGATCCAAGAGCAGGTATGGGTTTGCAGCGCGTATTACACGGTGAACCCGAGTTGCATGTTCTAAAGCCTGTATCCACAACAACTCACACACCCACACACTCCCAAACTCACACACCCACACACTCCCAAACTCACACACCCACACACTCCCACACTCACGCACCCACACACTCCCACACTATCCAAACCGCACAACCATCGCCGCAAGCTCAAGCACAAGTACAACAGCCAACAATGCCGTGCCCGCTATGCCAGAAGGAGATCCAGGAATACACAAACCCGTGCCCGCACTGCGGGGGAGTGCTGCAGTGAGGATGATACCGGTAGGATAAAAAAAGGGTTTATAAGTGTTAATAGTGTGGTGGTGGATGATTTAACGTGAGTGTTTTTTTGTTGATTAATGAGATGCGGGGGGTGGGGTTGGTTTATGAAATTCGACCGGCAGGAGCTCATATCATACCTGAGCGTCGGCGACGTTACTCTGACCGTGACCGGCGAGCTCAACGACGGAACACCGTTCGAAGGCAGTGACACGATCCGTGTGATAAACAAAGGTAAATGAGAGCCGAAAAAATGATAAAATAAGCGAATAAGAGGTAGGCTAAAACCTACCTTCTTTTTTTCTTTTATTTGTCTTTAGTAATAGACGTATTTTGAATGCAGGAGAGGTTAGGTGAGTGTTGAAGCTGGAGATATGGGGGATAAGATAGGGATGAAAAGAGTTACGAGATTTGGGGTTTTCTTGGAATTTGGAGCTTATTTGGAACTTGGTGTTTGGAACTTGGAATTTTATCCATAATTAATACTAAAAATATTTATATATACAAATAACTTTACAATCCATTACCTATATTATAAATGACCGGGTGTCTAAACTTGGGGGTACCTTGATGAAAAGTAAAATGGATATTATAATAACTCTAATATTAGCGGTAGCTATTTTGGGAATTAATTTACCATGTATAGCAAGTGGAGTTACTACAGGTTATTATGGTAGTATAACAACCTATGATTCGAGTGGTAATGAAAAAACTTCCTTTGAAATGGGTGAATCAGTATATTTCTCCGTACATGTGGAAGATGAATATGGAGATAACTATACAGGATATTTCTATGTATATATCTACTCGAACACTAATCACTATGATGAAATTGATTATGTTTATTTGAATCTGAATTATTTAGGAAATGGCAGTAGTTACTTTACATTGAATACTAATTATTATTTTGAAGGATATTATCTCCTACAATTAAAAGACTCTGAGAATGGGGACATTGTTGATTCTCAATTAATTTCCATTACCGAACCCGAATATTTCGCAACGATCATAACTTACGATTCTTCTCCATTGTCTGGTGGAAACCCAATAAATATATTTTACTTCGATGACACAATATATTTTTCAATAGAAGTGGAAGATGAAAATGAAAACCCATACAGCAACAATAATGTTTATGTGTACATATGCGATTTCAATAATGATCAAATAGATTACGAAGTGGTTTATTTAAATCCAAATGGTTATGGCGTCGATTATTTTGATATCAATTGGTATTACGGTAATTACGAACCCGGGATCTATACGCTTAAAGCACGATTGAGCTCTACTGGTGATGTAATAGGCACAAAGGATATCCAGATCAAAGAGCCAGTATATTCTGCAACTATAACAACATGGAATGCTTACCCCGGATATTACACAACCGGAGAAGAGAAAAATGTTTTCAACATTCATGATAATATTTATTTTACCGTACATGTAGAAGATGAAGAGGGCAACCCGTACCAAACTTCTTACTACAATGGAGTATACATTAATCTAACGTTTGAGGGCGAAACCCTTGATTATACTTCGGTGTCGCTGAATTATGTTGGAAACGGCAGCGACTCTTTTTATTTAGGATACTTGGATGAGGTGGAATTGGGACAATATACTCTCGAAGCCAGGTTAACAAATGATGGCGAGGTCATCGGTTCACATAATATCTATATCATAGAGCTTGATATAGAACTCGATAAAAATGAATACTCGCCTGGAGAGGCTGTAAAGGTCTTTATTTCTATCACACCTTCCAATTTCTTTCCATATTTGAATGTCGAATTAACAGAATCAAAAACAGCAAAGATAATTAAAACCTGGGTAAATATGGAACTGGATGATGAAGGCGAAATAATGCTTAATTATAAATTAGGGGAAAGCCTCAACGATGGTATTTACAATGTGACAATTACAGATAATACCGATGAATTCTTGGGGAAGATCTCGTTCAATGTCAAACTATACAATTTGATAATTTATTCTGAACGTAGTACATATCTGATCGGAGATCATATTACAATTTATTATTCACTTACCAGTCTTCAAGATGGTAGTGGAATAGATTCGGCAAAATTTGAATGGCATGTAATTTATCCCAACTATGAAAGTTCATTTGGGTCATTTAATTCAAAAAATTCATTGGATACTTTTGAAATAGCTATTCCCGATGATACCGAACTTGGTTATGCTCAAATACGGATATGGGCCAACGAAACCAATGGTAAGCATTCTGATTATCAAACACTTACCGTCTATATCGGTAAGCTCAACATATATCTTGAAACTGACCGGTATTATTATGCACCCGGTGATTTTGTTATAATAACGGTCACTACCGAAGCATCGCCAGATTATTATTATGGTTCTGAAAGCCCTGTGGATAATGCCAACATCGAGCTTAGTTTTTCCAAACAAAACGCAAAAACAGGTAAATTTGAACAAATAACATCTTATGCCCAGGCAAATTTATTTACAGATGCAAATGGCCAAGTCGAGCATATCATGATTCTTGGTGACGAGCTCAAAGAAGGTATGTATAAGATCGAAGCGTCGGTTACGAAAAAGGGTGTTGAGATAGCTTCCGAGGACTCGACAAAATCTATTTTTATCCATGTGGGTAACCGAATTGCACAAATGGCTTTAGAATTACAAACAGACAAACAATATTACCGCCCGGGTGATACCGCTTTGGTGAATTATGAGATCGCATACATGGACACGGGCAAGGGTGTTAAGAATGCAATTATTGATTACACAATATATTTTGAGTCGGTATCCAATGATGAGAATGTGTACATTGGCGTGGGAAGATTCAACAGCAAAGATGCAAATGGGAGTTTTGAATTTGTTATCCCGGACAATTTTAATGGGGAATTGGAATTAAAAGTTACCGTGACAAATGAAACAGGCGGCACAACCACTACCTATGAAACCATTATGGTCAATTTTGCTGCCATAATATTGAATGTAAACAAGCTGGAATTCGAACCGGGCGACACGATCTTGGTTGATTATGAATTATCCAAACATTCAAGCCAAATAGAATTTTATTACAAAGTTACGTATAATTATTATGAATACTACTATTATGAGGAAAACCCTGAAAACCTCTTAACAGAGAAGCATTTCAAAACCACTGAGCCCAAAGGTAAATTCAACTTTAGTATTCCAGAAGTTGGCGCCGGCGATAATTACAAGATCACCATGTATGCATTGGACACACTGGGGCATTATACGGAGAATTATGTAATAATAACCAGGAGATCTGGCTATACACTCTCGACAGGTCTGGATAAAAAAGAGTATAAACCGGGTGAATACGTTACTGTTCAATATGAGATCATACCTTATGGGAACAAAAGGCTGCCGGAATATTTAGAATTTGAGTTCTATATTACTGGCAATGATGTTGCCCGATTCGAAACCGATAGATCAAATGGTAATTTTACATACAAGATACCAGATAATGTAAATACCGGGGATGTAATGTTTTCAATTGTCGCCCGTTTACCATTCGATGGCCCATATCTATATTCCTTACATTTGCTTTCAATAAAAGATAGCGAAGAAGTAACTGAAACCAGTGAAGATGAGAGCACTCTTTCACCAAAGCTCATTATTAAGAAACTGGGTGTTTCTACTTTTGACATAATTTTAATAATAATAATCGCAATAATATTAGTTGTACTTTTTGTGAGTAAACGCCGTAAAAGATCACATGATAAAGAGGGAGATAAAGGAACGAAATCAGGCAAATTGCCGCAACCAACAATTAGTTCGCCATCAATTGTAAAGCCGGGGGTGAAAGTTACACCAACCGTAGTACCCGCCTCGACCACGAGCACATTTAAACCAACGGTGCAACAAAACCAACCGACATTGAAAGTACAACCAACAGTTAAGCCAGAGCCAACATCAACATCATCTGTCAGCAGGGATGATTATCAAAACGCTATTGGCTGGTCAAAAGAGCCCAAGGAGGACCCATATACTCAGGAATTTCCAAAGCAACAATATCAATATAATGAGCCTCCCCCATCATATGGAGAGCAAGATCAATTTGGTTCCGACAAGCCGCAAATATACGATAATATACATCGGTACCAACCGGATTATCAACCTACCTATCAACCAAGTTACCAACAACAGTACATACCACCGCCGCCCCAGCAACCGTTCTATCAACAGCCCCCGATACCCCACCAACCTCAAACATCACCTTATCAAGGGTTTGGACCCATCGTTAAAAGATGTCCGTCATGCAACAACCAATTAAGACCAGATATGAATCAATGTCCATACTGTGGTTCAAGGGTTTAAAATATTTGGAAAAACTCTACTGCTGTTGTTTCTTTGTCAACTTTTCGTACGCGATCAATGCTGCACCGGTAGCGGTCACGATCTGCGGCATATCTGGGATATGTATCGGGAACCCCAGTTCGGTCTCGAAGGTTTTACACATGCCAGCATTGCGCGCCGGCCCGCCGTCAAAGAAGACCTCGCGATGGATGCCCACTCTTTTGGCCATCACGATCAAACGACGTGCAATTGCGCGGTGTATACCTGCGATAAGATCCTCCTTTTTTTTGCCGTTTGCGATATTAGCGGCAACTTCCGATTTGGCAAAAACCAGACAAGTAGTGGTGATATCCACCGGTGAATTGGACTTTAGCGATAACGGTCCCATTTCATCCAAAGGTACATTCAACACATTTGCCAATAACTCCAAAAACCGACCCGTACCCGCTGCACATTTATCGTTCATGGCAAAGTTCAATATATTACAGTTTTCATCCAAAGATATGACCTTTGTATCCTGGCCGCCAATATCAATGATAGTGCGGATCCCCAGCTTCTGGCCCAACCATTTTGAGCCGCGTGCATTGGCGCTGATCTCGCTGATCGTTTCGTTTGCCAGTGTAGTAATACGCCTCCCGTAACCGGTGGAGACCATGTATTTTATGGATTCTCGTGGAATATTTGCCATGGTCAATGCCTGGTTAAAAGCATTCTGAGCAGCGTTCTCGGATGATGCACCGGTTGCGATCAGACCGTAACCTAAACGTTTATAATCATCTAAAAGCACGACTTTCGTATAAGTTGAACCAATATCTACACCAGCTGTAACTACCATTTTTTCATCCCCCGTTACTAACTCTTTGATGGGTAGCCGGTTTTGCAGGTGCGGCAGGTGCGGCAGGTGTGCCTGCGCTAGCTTGTGCTGCGGGTTTTGCAGGTGTAGCAGGTGTTGCTTGTGCAGCCGGTTTTGCAACCGCGGCCGTTGTTGCGGGTTTTGCAGCTGTTGCAAGTGCAGTTGCAGTATTTGATGCAGTAGCGAGTGCAGTTACCGGTGCGGCTGGCCCCTTATCCTGGGCTATAAGTGCGGCACCGTAAGCGGTCACGACCTGAGGGTCATTTGGCACGAATATCTGTACACCCAGTGCGGTGGTCAATGCCTTGACCACGCCAGTGTTCTTGCCTACACCACCAGCTAAGAAGATCATACCGGGTCCAAGATTTGGTGGCAGCTGTGGTTTGGTCAGACTGGCAACTTTCTTCGCAACAGATTCATGCAACCCCGACACTATATCCTCCATCTTTCTACCACGCGCCACTAGTGATATGACCTCGGATTCGGCAAAGATCGTGCATTTTGTACTGATAGTTTCCGCATGTACAGAATCCTCTGCTAGCTGACCGAGGGCCTTTAGATCAACACCTAAGGCAAATGCCATGGCATCAAGAAAACATCCTGTGCCAGATGAGCACTTGTCGTTGGTGACAAAATTTTCCACCATGCCATCCGACGCCAAGCGTATAACACGGATACCCTGGCCGCCAAGATCGATCAACACGCGTGTTGTACCGAGGATCTGTCGCGCACCGCGGGCAGTGGCCATGATCTCGGGCGTCACGTTATGGGCGAATTCAACGGTTCGACGGCCATGGCCAGTAGCCAAAATACGATTGATTTGATTTAGCTGTAGATTTGATTGTTTTAACGATTCCTGGAGACTGGTCAGAGCCGCCTCGCGCGGGTAAAGACCGGTTTCCATTATATTATATGCCAAAAACTGGTTATCGTTCAAAATCACGGTTTTGGTGGAAATTGCACCAACATCTATGCCTGCAGAGATCATCTTATACACCATATGACAGTTTGGATCGTTATGATTTATAGTTTATTTCTAATATTTCAAAAATCTGTATTCTGGTTTTAGTATTTATGTGTAATGAGTGAATATAAAATCTATGATTAGAAGAATAACAAATATTGTTTAGTAATGCTAAATTATAAATACAGTAACCTTCTTAAATAGATTAGGTGTATTGATCAATCAAGGATTAAATTTAATTATGACGTTGTCTATTTTACTCTTTAGCAAATTTCAAACTTCAAACACATGGAGAATCTGAGCATGGCGGAAACTGCAGAATCCGAGATAGAATTGGAAACCGGATTGCCACCAGCGGGTGCAGATGTAGATGTAGATGGGGCTGTGGAAGGTGCCACAGAAGGTGAATCCAAAAAAGATAAGAGAGATGGGAAAAAAGGTAAAGCGCTCAGAATTAAAAAGGCGATCACCGATAAAAAAGATTTGAATATTACCGAGATACCAGAGATCCTTACAGATGACATTGAGGAGGTATATTTCCAGCCCGTTATAGAACCGTATGCATATGTTCGTGTTACAATTCTTAAAAAGACCAAAGAATATACATATTGGGTACTGGAGCCACAACTGACCGACGACGAAGAGAATATATTGAACTCTGTTTTAAGTGAGATAATAACCATGATAGGTTTCTCCCGAACTGAAACAGAATCAGACGAGGATAATAAAGAGAAATTACGAACGATCTTAAACGAAATACTCAATAAGATGGGTAAAGAGATATCACTGGTAACCAGAGAAAGGGTCTATTATTATGTGGTTCGTAAGTTAATGGGATATAATAGGATCGATGTGATGATGAACGACCCAAAGCTGGAAGATATCTCATGCGACGGAGTGGATCTACCTTTATACGTTTTCCACCGCGACTTCAAGAATATCAAAACTAGTGTTAAATTTACAGACCACGAAGAATTGGATAATTTCGTGATAAATCTGGCACAAAAGAGTGGAAAGTCGATATCAATTGCAAATCCTGTGTTGGACGCAACCTTACCGGATGGGTCAAGATTAAATCAGACATTGGGAACTGAAGTGACAACACGCGGCAGTTCGTTCACCATTCGTAAGTTCAAAGAAGACCCATTGACGGTTTCTGATCTGGTAAAATTTCGGACCATCTCTCCCGAGATGGCTGCCCATCTCTGGTTGGCGGTGCAGTTTGGCGAATCAATGATAGTCAGCGGCGGTACAGCTAGTGGAAAGACCACAACATTGAATTCGATATCTCATTTCATACCGCCCTCGGCAAAGATAATCACAATCGAAGATACGCGTGAAATGAACCTGCCGCATGAGAATTGGATAGCAGGTCTGACCAGAGAGAAGAAGGGCGCTGAAGGTGGTCAGAGCATCGATATGTTCGCACTGCTTATATCAGCATTACGCCAGCGACCCGAATATATGGTCGTAGGAGAGGTACGTGGTAAGGAGACCATGGCGGTTTTCCAGGCCATGGCTACGGGCCAGATCACATATTCGACCATTCATGCAGACTCGGTACCATCTATTGTACATAGATTAGAAAATCCACCCATTAATATCCCGCGAATTTTAATAATGGGTTTGAACCTGATCCTTCTCCAAGCACAGGTAAGGGTAAAGGGCATGCGCACACGACGTGTTAAGGAGCTGGTAGAGATAATTGGTATCGAACCGACCACAAATGAGATCATCACTAATACGGTTTATAAATGGATGCCTGCAAAAGATGAGTTCAAATATGGTGGCCACAGTAAACTTTATGAGAAGATCATGGAACGTGAAAACTTGACCGCTGAAGAAGTGCTCGATGAAGTGAGACATAGGGGTAAAATTATTACTTGGATGATGAAGAAGAACCTGCGCGGGCATGTGGAAGTTGCATCGGTTATCAATGAATATTACCGCGAGCCAAAAGCGGTGATCGAGCGTGTAACCAAAGAGTTGGCCGAGATCGAAACTGCCGAACTGGAAGCAGAAGACTAAGAACAAGAATAAACGTCATTTTAATTCAGATATATTTATAAGCTAGCTATAATTGTTTTTATTGCATTAAATTTATTAATAATAATTATATTCTTATGAGCAACGATTGTATTCTTGGGCCCGTGGTCTAGTTGGTATGACGTCGCCTTGACATGGCGGAGGTCTCGAGTTCAAATCTCGACGGGCCCACTCAATTATTTGTCTCCCCTTGCAAATCTATGCATATTTTAAAGTCTGGTAAGCTAACTTCAATAGATTATTTTATGCTGACAAGTCCAGAGTCTAGGGTCGAGAGTCTAAAGAGTCAAACGAGTTATCGAGGGGTAGTAGCAATTATGGGTTATTGATTGATAGAAGCCGAGATTCATTGTTGATTGACAGAAGCCGGTTTCTGTTCAACATCAACTCAACCAGGCTTCTGTTCAGTATTAATTAAGCCTGGTTTCTATTCAACATCAATTAATCTCCGCCACTGTTCAGCAATATTTTTTCATGAAACTCCACAAATTCTTGAGAGGAACCAATTATTTTATATCACTGAGTATAATGTATGAAAAAAATATATAAAATAATGATGATCACCATTATCATAACCCCGCCTAGGTAGGTCAAATGAACTCTAATATTGCATTATTGATCATTGATATGCAGAACGATGTTGTGGAAAAGCTGCCTTTAGCGCCGGGTATCATACCTGGGATACGAGATATACTGGATCGGTTCCGGACCGTAAAAAAACCTGTATTTCATATCGGCCGCTCGTATCGTTCGGACGGTACGGACGTTGAACTACCACGCCTCGAAATATTTAAGGAGCATGGTTTTCGAATAGTGGAAGGAACACGTGGTGCGGAGATCGTGGAACCACTCAAACCATTACCGGATGAATATGTAATAATCAAATCACGCTGGAGCGGGTTTTTTAATACTTCTTTAGACCTGTTATTGAACCGATTGGGGATAGGAACAGTAGTTATTACCGGTGTGCAAACTCCGAACTGTGTGCGTACCACGGCTTATGATGCCATTGCGTATGATCTCGATACCATTGTGATCAAAGATTGTTCTGCCGCAATGACCGAGCAGGTTCATGAATACAATTTAGCAGATATGGCTAACATCGGTGTGCAAGTGATGTTGAAAGATGAATTCTTTAAACAATTCGAATCAGTTGTTATGAAATAGTAAGTAGGTGGTAGTAGGTAAGGGAATGGATTACTTGATGCTTGGTAGGGAATGGATTACTTGATGCTTGGTAGGGAATGGATTACTTGATGCTTGGTAGGGAATGGATTACTTATTGCTTGGTAGGGAATGGATTACTTGATGCTTGGTAGGAATGGACTACTTGATGCTTGGTAGGGAATGGATCTGTTATTGTTGAGAAGGGAATCGGAATAGAAATTTTTTATCTTCCAACCCAATTAACAAATTCCATATTCAACATTATATATTTGCATTCCCCTGCTCAACAATAATAACTTGCATTCCCATACTCAGTAATAATCAATAACATTCCCATACTCAGTAGTAACAAATCACATTCCCATACTCAGTAGTAACAAATCACATTCCCATATTAATAATCAACCAATCACATTCCCCTGCTCAGTAGTAATAAATTGCATATTCAATAATTATTTAAAATATTATCATATATCAAATATCTCTCTTTTCGATATAACTCAGGGTTGAATTCATGGAGAGCTTAAAAAAAATTACCTTCAAAGACTATTCCAACGTTGCCCGTATGGAGTACCTACCCGCGGAGGCGCCCGCAATATTCATACCTTTACTAATAACCGTTACAGTCCTAACCGATCTTCTCAACCCGCTTTATTACGAAGCTATCCTCGCATTCACCCTCCTGTACTTTTCGGGGTTTATTATTAATTCTTACACCGACGTGACCGTGGACAAGCATTATAAGATCTATGTTGCCACTTCAAGTGAAAAAATGGGACCAAAGGTATTACAGTATCTTGTGGTCCTTCAGGTGGGTATTGCGATCATATTGATAATTCACATCGCATGGTCGATTAAGTTTCTAGCGCTGATCCCGATAAGTTTACTTGGAATATTCATGGGACTTGCCTACTCGGTCAAGCCCTTTGAATTCAAGGTTAAAGGGATATTGCATATTATCTCATTGAGCCTTTCCGCATTTATGGTTCCATTTGTCCTCCTATATAGTACAATGAGCATGGATTTTTCATGGTATATTCTTATACTATTCCTGGGCTTCACCATCGCACATTACGGCATTGCACTAGCCAACCAGACCGGAGATTTTCTCGAGGATAGATCAGAGAAATTACAGACGCCGGCGGTAAGATGGGGTTTGAATAATACCTTGAAACTGGCAAAGACCATGTCACTGGTTGGACTTGGAATGGAGCTGTTTGCATTTTATATATTGATATTGTACGCACCCTGGCTGCCGAACCTGGAAGCGGTTTTGGCGATAACTTTACCAATTCCTGCAAGATATCTATTATTCATGTTAGTTACGGTTTTTACAATTGTTGGATATTCGGTTGCATTACGCGGGTTATTTTCCATACATCATATTTCAAAACTGGATATCTCGATCGTCAAAAGAATGAAGATGATCAAAGGTCGGATGAATTACCCGATCTGGCAGGCGTCCGCGATCTGGGGGCTGGTCGCAACTGCGTTGACAATTATGATCAGCACGGTCTTTGTCGGCGCCTGAGAAGAACAAGTCAACTGGTCGGTTGGTCAACTGTAGATACGAATTGAAGAATGAAGATTGAAGAATAGAAAATGTAAAATGAAAGAGTACTTTTAACTTTAAAATCTTCAACTTTGGAAAAGTCGAAGAGTTTTCCAATGTAGAATAATTTTTCTCAGGAAAATTGTTCCAATATTCAATTTTCACTTTCTATGAGCTCCTTGGCCTTTGCTGGTGAAACAGCGCCTAATTCGGTTATGATCGTGTCGATCAATTCCGGTGGTGTGCGGTCGAACACGGGGTTTCGGATCTTTACGCCTTGCATCTTGTCAGGGTCTATGATCTCTTTTTTATCGCGTTCTTCGATAATGACCGAATCGGCAGAATCCATATCCATGGCAAATTTATAGGTCTCCGCACAGACGAGGACTGGCACCGACCTCTCACGCGCACATAAGGCAATTTGTGATGTGCCGATCTTATTTATCACAGTACCATTACCGGTGATCGTATCGGCACCAAATATTACAAGATCGGTCTCGGCCATGAAGGTTCGTGCGGCAGAATCCACGATCAACGTCACATCAACACCAGCCTCCGCCAAAGCACGAGACGTGATGTACCCCTGACCCCAGGGGCGTGTCTCGGTGGCAAACACCTTGATGTTCTTACCCTGATCGTGCGCCTTGATAATGCTCTTCACCACAACCGAGCTGTTGCAGTGAGTTAGGATGGTGGCGCCATCTTGTATCCGGGCCGCACACAGGTCCGTTATCTTGTCAATGGCTTCTATCGAGTGGGCAATAAACCTATCGGCAGCGGCGATCACACCACATTTAAGCTCTTCAATGGTTCCACCCTTAGCGCCGGCCATGACCGCTGTTAACGCATTGGTCAATGTTACCGCGGTGGGGCGCGTGTTTGTCAGGGTCTCTACACCATCATTCAATAACTCTTGGAACATCTCGGGCGCCATATCAGATGACTGTAATGCAAGATCTTTCAGCGCCGATGCTGCCGCACGACCGATGTTGCCGGCGCCGCGGATCTCCATGGACTTTATCTTGGTTGCTGTTTCTTGGATGTTCATAATATAATGTAAGTAAGCTTAGTGATAATAATTTTTTGATTGGTGATCGGTGGAATGAGTCTAGAGAGTCGGGAGTCTAAAGAGTCGAGAGTCTAGGGAGTCGAGAGTCAGGAGTCAAGATGGAAGAGGTAAGAGATGAATCTAAATATGAAATTAAGGATTATTGAGTGAAAATTGATGGTGGTGAGGGCAGCCTTGGTTATTGATAGCCAGGGGCTGTACGGGGTCTGTTAATTAGTTATTATTATTAATAAATTAAGGTTCATCTCCCAATTTAGGAAGAGAGAAATACCGTTTTGATATTCATTGGATTGGAGATCAAAATGAAAACAAAACGGTATCAATACAGTAAGATTTTCAAGGATATTTATAATTTCCCTGGGTTTACATATTCTCA
>JAEHCK010000101.1 GCA_020696345.1 Thermoplasmata archaeon
AAAGATGGGACAAAACCATTATCAAATATCATTAATTTTTTGGCAAATGCTTTTGATGAAATTACAATGAATGCTACAGCAAAGCTTATTATCCATATAAGGATTAAATATTTTGTTGTTTTTCCTGTAAATATAATATAAGATATAGTTGCAAATATCGGGAATAATATAAAAAAATAAAATAATGTTTTTCCAAAAATAATATTTTTCTTATAAATTTTATCTCGTTCTATGTATAATAATTTTCCTCTATCACTCTTCTCAGCCATCATTACCAGAACTGAGTTTGGGGTAATTAAGGTTTGGGGACTTCACAGATTATTTTGATTTTTTTTTCATTTCAAGATATATTGTTGCATTAATAACCAGAATTAAACCTATATACGAGAATAGTATTGGAAAAATTGGTAAACTTTGATAACCATATAAAAACGCTTGAATTAATAACAGAACAATTCCTATGCAAATAATAATAATTCCTAATCCAATTATTAAATTGAAATTTTTCATATAGGGGTATTTTTTATAGTATTCTTTTTTTAGTTTCTTTTTTAATTGTTCTTTTTTTAATCTATAGTTTAATTGTTTTTTTTCTTTAGATCCACCCTTCTCAGCCATTAAAACCCATAAGGATTATTATATATAAAATGTTTAGGTGGGAAATAATATTTGGTGAAATAATGGAAAGAATAGTTATAAAAAACTATAAAGATGCATATAAATATCTAATAAAAACTTTCAAGCAAATTGATTTTAATGAAACTGTGCAATATTTAAAGATATTAAATAAAAAAAAACAAAATAATATTAAAATATCCAAAGAACATATAGATAATCTGAGTCTTATTTTACAAACGGATTTTTTAGTAGAAACTAAGGGGGATTTAGAAGCTTTTAATATTTTACATGATATGTATAGTAAATGGGTTTTCAATCAGAAAATAAAAGGTGGGAAAAATAAAAAGATCCATATAATAACTGATAAAGAGAAAATAATGGATAATAATATAGGAATTTTAAAAGAATTAAGTGAAAAATATATCACTAAAACTAAAAGAAATACTCAAATTAGATTTCATTTAAGATTACTTGGACTAGTTGTATTTCATGATATTGTTTATGAAAGTGGCGAAAAACATTTTGAAAACTTTTTAGAGGGTCGTGTAAGTAAAAAAGAACGAAAGCAGTTACTCAATAAATTTTTCAAATTAAAATATATTGATAAAAAAATAGTTGAAAATTGTAAAGAACTTTTTATCTATGATAAAAATCCAAAGCAATTGCTCAATAGGTTTTTCAAATTAAAATATATTGATGAACAAAATGGTAAAGAATCTTCAGATTTTACAATAATTCGAAATCAAATTGCACATGGGAAATTCGGTTCAGAAAATGAAGAAATTAAAATCTACTTAAATTTGAAGGAAAATAAATATCTGAAATATAGTTATTCTCAAATTAATGATTTTTACAATATTATAATGGTAAAATGGATTTATTTAAGAGTTTTAAATCCATTAAATTGGTTTATTTGGCATTTACAAAATGATTAATTAGGTCAACTTATGCCTTCCAATTTCTCTCTCACTTTTTCATATATTTTGAATGGCTCAATATTTTAAATATATTATTCATTGTAGGTAGAAGAATTGGCTTTTTTAAAGAAAAAGTATGGTAACGGTTAAATTAATTGACGTAAAATATATAATTTTAAGATAACTTTTTAAATAATAAAGATATTTCTAACTAAAATGGGGCAACAAAGATTATGAAAAAAAAATTAATCACCATTTTACTAATTATTTCAATCATCTTAGTTGGATCAATTGGAATTATAACTTATGAATATGGTTTGCCCCCTGATGACCAATTAGAATCTATACCAGTTTCAAATAAAGAAATAGCTAGAATTGGAGAAATTATTAATTTTTCTTCCGATAATTCTAAAGGTGAAATTAAAACTTATTTATGGGATTTCAAAGATGGCAATACAAGTTCTAAAAGAAATCCCTCTTATGAATATGAAAGACCTGGGTGGTATAATGTTACACTTTTCTTAGAGAATGATAGAGGGAAAAAAGATAATTCTACAATAATTATAGGTATTCAATATAATGATGTGTTTGAAGCGATAGAGGTAGATAGGGAATATTCACTCCTGCGTGAATGGGGGCAAGGTTTTGGAGTTTCAGTTGATATTGGTTATAATATTGGTAAACCCATTGGAAATATTCATGGAGTAATTTATAACGCAATTGGTTCATTTAGTTTACAAATATTTGTCATGTTTCCAAATCCTGAGGGAACGGGTGGTTATGGAGAAACTATATATTCTGATTCAAAAAGAGGAATAAGGAATGATATTGAATTTGATTATATAGTCCAACCAAATGAAATACCTGATGAAGTTTTCAATAATATTGCAAAATTGCAAACTCATGTTGTAGTTGACGATGGAACTTGGGAAAGTGCTGAGGTATCGATGGAATTAATATATCCTATGGAAAAAACATCTCCATTTTATACATAAAATTGAGGTAAAAATATTAAAATAGGTTTTGAATGGATATATTTTAAGAAAAACCTAAACTTTTTGAAATAGGTAATTGAACCTTTTACTGGCAAGGAATATTTAAGGATGATTTTCTTCGATTCTAAAGAAAGTTTTTTATAGTTATTTCAAAATCTCAATAGACATTGGAAATTGAAACAAAATAACTATTTCTTGAATTAATATCTATTAGAGATGATTTAGATGATTGAATTATCAAATTTAATTACTGCTATTTCAGTTATCGTAGCAATTGGTTCCGCAATTATTGCATATTTAGCTGAAAAAAGTGCTAGAGATATTGAAAAAAGGATTATTTTATCAGAACTATTAGCAATGTATGCAGATATAGCATATGGCGATCTTACTAACTGGCACCCTTGGGATGTAACCTCTGGAGATTTGAGATATCCCGAACATATGAAATGGGTTAAAAGATTTTTATCTTATAATGGTAGAATCAATAATGTTATAGCTGATGATTATGATTATATTTGTAAAAAATATGTTGATTATCCAAAAGATAAAGATGAAAGGATGACTCAAGTTCCACAACGAAGAAAGAAAATTCAGGATTTCGCAAAAATAAAGGTAAAAAAAATTGGAGCTAAACTCAGAGATAATTTATAGTTTTCATGAGATGTATTAACAATATGGGATGTAAGGCTCTGTTACATCGGCGGTTGATGTGTAATAAAAAATGAAAATTGTTACATAGCGGTTGATAGATAGAAAGAAAGATAAGTTAATAGAATTATTTACTCTCTACATATTAGGGAAGTATATCATTTATGGAATGGTGGGAATATTTAGAACATCCTTTAACTATCATAACAATTTCATTGATATTCTCAGGAATGGTATCTTACGTTGTGGCAAGGTGGGTCAAATTGAGTAAGAAGCATCCAGAATTGCCAATCCAATTCAAATATTGGCCTCCATGGTACGGTGTTAAACCCGAACTAGAAGCAAGATTGTTCAAACATAATTATTTAGGAATTAATCAAAAACTCAATTATCATATTTTGTCGATAAGACCCCCTAACGATGACGATGCATATTATTCAACAAAAAATTACGAGTTTCACTTTGCGTTGGGAAATGAAAACGGTTATTATAAGTTTAATAGATTGGATTTAGATTATAGTGCTGGAGAATTGAATTACAAACACGCAAACAATCTCGGCAATGATTCCGGTCCTTGGTATCCACACAAGGCCACTAACGGCGATATTTTCAAATCGGAAAATATCAAAAACGGTTTTATTGTTTGGTGGGTTTTTTATTTTAAAGACAATTATAAAGAAAAAAATCATTGTAAATGTAGGAAATATCGTTTTACTGGTACAGAGTGGAAAAAAATAGATAACCAACACAATTATCATTATGGATGGGGGCTGGCAGCCGATGATCAAGCGTGTAATAGTTGCCCATTTAAAGAATATATTTCACATATTTGTAAACAAAGAAATTGGTAGTGAATGAATTCGTTTCTTTCAATGCGGATTTTAGATAAGTTAGCCATGGGTTATCGTTAACATCAGGAATATGTAAATTCGCTATTTGTGCGGGTGTCATACCTTTTAAGTTCATGTGTGGTTTAATGAAGTTTAAGTAGAACCGTTCACCGTCGATGATATGTTGAGCGGTTTCTTGGCTCGCAGTACCACGCATGACCTTAAGCCTTTCACGAATCATGTCGGCCATTTGGCTGGAAATGAGGGCGGTTGGAGTGCACAACTGGACACTGTGAATATTACACTACCAGCCCAAGATTCGGTATATTTTCAACCCGTTGAGGTAAAATTGACAATTACCGCACCGAGTCAAGAGTATTTGTATGAGCTATTGGAGCGAACAGATGATGAGCAGACCTATGAAATATTACACGAATTGGAACTTGGTATCAGAGCCGAAACTTCGGGGATGGCGGCCGATGTAGCATTCACAACCACGCACCTGGTAAATGATTCGGATAAAGCAGGTGATGACAGATCGGAAACCAGGCCGACCGATAGGTCGATGCTGAACCCATGGCTGGTGGTGGTGCTACTGGCGGTCATGCTGATCGTCGGTGCGGTTGTGCGTGATGTGATCCAGGATAAGTTGAAAAATAAAAAAGGACGAAATAAGATTAAGGTTAAAGATGAAGATGGTACTGATGAGCAAGATACCCAAACAGACGAGGAGTAACGGCTCGCGGGTATGCGAAGTTCCCGAGCGTTAGCGAGGGAATTTGGACGGAGCGATAGCGAAGTCGGATATGCACCTGTTAGTTTCCTTTTGCTTTGCAAAAGTTGCGTTAGCAAAGTTTGCCAATGCTGGGCAATCCTTTTTTTCAAATTCTATTAATGATAGTGGTATATCCTCAGGATAACTTTTACACATCTGAGGTCTTGGTAGTTCTGTATTCTCATATAACTCACAATAATATTTTCCGTCTTTTTCTTTAATTAATTTTGAACATGGAAATTTATATATTACCTTCCAGTAGGTAGTATCATTATTTGTTTGTATCTCTTCTACAATAATTTTATCTGTATTTAATAATTTGAATCTTAATGCAGTATCATAATCAACTAATTCTTCAAATTCTTTACAGCATTTAGCACAGTGTTGACATATTTCACTTTTTGCTAGTTTACTTTGATTGTCCATTTTTAAACCTCCAGCATTGGCAAATTGAAACTAACTCAAATTATGGGTATAAAACGTTCGCTTAACCCCCGAAATTTGAGTTATAGTACCACCTTGTCTTATATTCCCACATGAACTTTGATAATAAAAATATTTGCCCTCAAAATCAACATTATATTTATATAATATTTTTTTATTAAAAATCATTAATTATGATATTAAATATAGTACCCGATTAATCTTTTAATCGAATTCCCATGGACTCGATGATACTTATTGCGAGGCATCCACGCAGTCATCATCGTTGATCAGATGTCGGTCTGACGACGTAGGCTCATGGGCAAATCTTGATCTTAATCGGAGTTTGATTTTTTTCTACACCTCCCCTTACCTTTCGGTCCTGTGCTTGCACCACCTAGTTGAATTGATATTATTTGCATTGGAAAGTAATTGATAATAATTTTACTCATTCAATCTTCAACTGTAACCACAGGCACGTCCGAGCGTGCTTTGATCTCATCTTCGATATTCTCTTTAGCCCAGGCAAAGGCTCCGCCTCTCTTAGATTTTCCGATTATTATAAAATCTACTTTATTATCTTTAGCATGTTTTAATATCTGTTCCACTACATCACCTATCTCGATCAAGGTACCCACGAGTATGTCATGTTCCTTACCAACAGCCTCGAATGTGCTCAGAATTCTCAGCCCTTCTTCTTCTCGTGGTCTTGAGTATTCCGGCATAATAAAAAGTACGACAATTTTACCATTAACTTTTTTTGCAAAATCCATTGAATACTTGGCGAGTTTCTCGGCAGTTATCGGGTTAGATGATGTTACCAGAATTCGTACACCTTCATCGGATGCTTGCACTTTAGGTAGAAATCCTGTCATATGCCAGTCACCAAACTCAAAATGATTAACACCCTGGCTGGGGTAGCGGCGCACATTTGTGAAACTACTCAGGTCATCAATTTTTTTTGCATCCGGTATCTCGGCTTTATGAACAAGAGTTCTATATGGGAATGGTATTTCAACGCCTTCGGAATCAAATCTATCTTTAATAGATTCTAAGAGGTCTGAGCGCACTTGATCACGATCCAGAGCATGTTTGAGCCAGATCCAGAGCTTAAGATTGATCTTGAAATCTTCATATTTATCCATCATAACGAACGGCTGCGGATTTTTTTTAATTCTGGGATGGGCTTTTGCTTCTTCGATTATAATCTTTTTTGCCAACCGCCAATCTGAGCCATAACTAATTCCTATATCGATCTTGTGCACAATAACCGGTGATTCTCTGGTATAATTAAAGATCTCATTTTTTGCTATAAAACTATTAGGTAGAACAACAAGTTCTCCCTCCACTGTCCTTATTCGTGTAGTGTTCAGGCCAATTTTCATTACATCGCCCCAGGTCTCACGACCTATTTCGCCCACACGTACCCGATCACCGATAGTGAATGGTTTATCGGCTGCCAGCATAAAACCTGCCATGATATTCGCTATGCTATCTTGCATTCCAAAAGCAATTGCGAAGCCAATGAAGGTTAGAGCGCCAAGTATAGCCATCCAGTTGATGTTAAAAAATGATAATATTAAACCGATTGTTATTAGAACCGATAGAATTTTCATCATATTTTCTATGGCATTTGCAGCATGTATGTCCATCTTTCTTGGGATCGTATAATTGACCCTGAAAACGAATAAGAATAATCTAGTGGCAAATGCCACACCAATTACTATGCCTATTAAACCTAAGAAAATATATATTAACCAGTAATAAGGCAGTTCTTCTGTATTCGTAAAAGCTGCATTTAATCCTACATATATTCCAAGTAAAATAAAAAGCCCGTTCATTGAAGGCTGTAATTTTTCATGCTCTTTTGTGATAGTCCGTTTAGTTACACCACGACCAAATAACGCTTGTAATATAAGTTTAGTGATAGGAGATAAGATCGTCTTTACAAGTAAAAAGAATATTATTACAAAAATAATGAAATAAATTATCATCCAGATAGTAAATGGGTACCCTCCGATAATGAACTCAGTATAAATATCATATCCCAAGGCAGTTATGGCAATAAAGGTGAATACCAACAAAATTGACCACCAGGTAAACCGTCTAACTTCAGTATTAACAACCCTAAGCAGGCTCCCGAGTTCACGTTTTTGCTTTTTCTCACCCTTTACCCCATATTTCTTTTTAGATCGTTTATCTATGTCTCTGATAATTTCAGAAAGGTATTTCGGAAGATATCGTGCTAGAACGATCGCTAAAATAATTGCAATAACCATTATCAATATTGTGAGAATAATTCGCCACAACGGTGGACTATTGCCGAAGGTCATATTCCAGTCGATTATATCCAAATACATACCGATCATTTTAATCAACACAAGTTTAATAAGATTAAGTAGAAATGTTATTTTAATTTATTTACTGCACTTTTAAGTTTTGATTTGTTCATTTGATGTTGAACAGATGCCGGGCTGGGTTGATGTTGAACAGATACCTGGATGGGTTGGTGCTGAGCAGATACCTGGATTTTATTTTTAAACCCAGGTTTCAATTAATCGATAATCGATCAAGGTATCTGTCAATCAACAATGAATCAAGGCATCTGTCAATCAACAATCGATCAAATCTTCTATCTAATTATTTAAATCGTTGAATACCCCTATTGGTTAAACAGACATCAATAAAAAGCAGGTGATACCATATCCTGGACCTCATTAATGATTTACATTTTGATCATACTGTCCATTACACTGGGCCCGTATTTGTGTTTGCGTAAAAAGGCCATGTTTTCGATGATACTGGTAATGTTCAATTTTATTATCTTTATTTTAATGTTCTTAAGCGTATATTTTGGATACGAGTCGTTAACTACGATATATGCAGATTTCGGATTTTCACCCAATTACCTGGTTGGTAAGGACTCTGCAGCTGCACAGTACAGTTCATGGAAGATACTTACGATATTTACGCACATGTACATTCATGGCGGGTTTTTCCATATTATCATGAACATGGTCTTTCTGTTATTTCTTGGCATGCCGTTCGAAGAGAAAGTTGGCCCCTGGATATTCATGGCGATCTATTTCATTGCAGGTATATTCGGCAGTCTGTTTACGGGGGGTTTTTCATTATTGACCGATGGCCAATTGGCCCAAGATCCATTGGGTATAGGTATCGGTGCGTCGGGTGCGATCTTTGGCATAATGGGTGCGTTTATTGCCACATACCCGGGTGAGAAGATCTGGTTCCCATTGATCCTGATACGAAAATGGCCGGTCTGGTTGATCGCAGGCATATATTTCGGTATCGAGACAGTGCTCGCCGCCTCGGGTGCTCAAGATAATGTGGGTCATTTTGCGCATATCGGCGGGTTTATCGGCGGTTTGTTTTTCATTCCATTGATCAATAGATTCAAAACATCTTATGATGGGGTAGCACAATTGGACACCCTGGATATAGACATGTTGGAAGAATTCGCAACCAATTATGAACTTAAAGATATATTAAATAGGATCAAAAAGGAAGACCACAAGGAGATCCGTGATGTCTGGCTCGAGGAGTTCTTGAAAAAGATCAAGTGCCCGGAGTGCGGTAAAAAGCTGGTTTTGAAGCAAAGATCCGCTAAATGCAGCTGCGGGTTCAAAATTAAATATTAAATGGCAAAGATAACAGATCTCATAATGGTAGTATTATGGCTGGGAAAAAAGCACGAACAATAGATCTCCGAAAAAAGCGATCAAGATTGAGCTCGATGTTTGGTTCGATGTTCGTGAGAGGTCGAAAGAGAAATGACGACTCAGAAGAGATATTGATGTGTGAATTATGTTACAAAAAGATCAACGTTACCCCGGTATTTTGCAACCAATATCTAACTCGTACGAAATTATGTAATGCTGGCCCATTCTGCTCGGACAAATGTCTGAAATTGCATATAGAGAATAGAACTCATTATTAATTATTAAGTTGCGATATTAATTACTGGGGTTACAATTTAGGGGTCAGAAATAAGCAGTGTTAAAAATTCTTCGGGAATGGGGAATAGGATTACACTTCCCGTCTAGGTATCAAGTAATCCATTCCCTTATCATTATTATTTAATCCATTCCCGTTGGTTTACTCCATGGACTCTCGACTCTTTAGACTCCTGACTCCCGACTATTAAGCATTAGTTAATCCATTTTTCACCCCTCTCCCAGTGCCTTCCAACGATAACTAATCGAAACGGTCCCCCTTCCCCAAACGATTCTGTTCATTAAATGATCATAGTGGTCGTAATCATAGTGATCGTGAGATAATATAAAATCATAAATTATTAATATCTCCGTTTACCTATCAATAATAATATCTGCGGAAGGATCGGAGAGAGTACATGGATGATTTACTCAGTAAACGTCAAGTAGAGGACCTGTTTGAGATCCGCAAAAAGATATGTTTATTGGGTGAAGCCGGGGTTGGTAAGACCAGTTTGATCGGTAAATTTGTTTTAGATTCGTTCGATGAAAAACATTTATCGACCATGGGCGCGAAAGTGTCCAAAAAGAAGGTATCTGTTCCCACCGTTGAAAAATCAGGAAAAAAAGTTGATACCTTTGTAACCTTGGCGATCTGGGATGTGATCGGGCAGCAAGAATATCACTCGTTAGTTCAAAAATATTTCAAAGATTCAGATGGTGGTCTGGTGGTGGCCGATGCATCAAGAGTGGGAACTATTAAACAAATACGGAACTGGATCATTTCGTTCAATAAAGTGGTTGGAAACGTACCGATCATGCTTATGATCAATAAATCGGACCTGATAGACATCAATAGTTTTGACGTAAAACCAATTGAGGATCTGTGCTCCGAATTTGGCACTACATACTTTTTCACAAGTGCGAAGACTGGCGACAATGTAGAATCAAGTTTTACGAACCTTGCAGAATCTATTGTAAAAACCACTGTAGATGACAAAAAGATCACAAGTCTTATCGAGGTAGCAGATGCGATCATAGTTGATTTTTGCACAGTTCTCGGGGGCTTTGAGGTTGGCATGCCGATGGTTGACCAGCAATTTAAAAAGGCCGGGGTGAATTTTTTAGACCCAACCAAAGAACAGTTATTAGCAGCCTTGCAGAATTTAGTGGCGATCTGCCAAGAGATCCAGGGGCCGGATGTGGCCAAACGCGAACGGAACAAGTTTTTGAAGATCTTAAACAAATTCTAGAGCTATTTGAAAGAATATAAGCGGATGGGTAAAAAGGTGCTGTTACTAGGTGACCCGGCCGTTGGTAAGACCAGTTTGATCCGAAAATTTGTACAGGATATTTTTGATGATAAATATTTGGAGACTTTAGGCGCAAAGGTCACAAACAAAGTATTAACATTATCAAGCCCGGATAAGAAAAAGCACATCGAGCTAAAGATGTTGATCTGGGATATCATGGATCAAAAAACCTATCGCCTGATCCAGAAATCTGCATTCCAGGGTACCATCGGGGCAATTCTGGTTGGTGATCTATCGCGCGAAGAAACATTTGAAAACCTGGAAAGCCGGATCTCGGAGCTGTTCAATATCACCCACGAAATACCCGTAAAAAACATAAAATATTAATATGCGGGTTATTATAACAACTAATAACGCTCTAGAAATGTCGTATTAGGCCTTTACCTAAGAAAAGAAGAGAAGATAATTTACTCGTGTGAGATTGATTCAATAATAGCAATGTATATTTATATAAATAGATTGTTCATACGAATTATAAACAATAACTAGTGGAATCAATAAATGAAAAAAATAGTTATAAGCCCGGATAATAAAACGTCTTGTGCCGTCACCACCCAGAAAGTAGAGGACATGTTCGAGATCCGTAAAAAGATCTGCTTGTTGGGAGAGGCAGGTGTAGGTAAAACCAGTTTGATCAACAGGTTTGTTCTTAATTCCTTCGATGATAAATATTTACCCTCCATGGGCACAAAGATATCAAAAAAGAAGATATGTATTCCGATAACCGATGAAACTGGTAAAAGCGTAGAAACGTCTGTAACATTGGCGATCTGGGACGTGATCGGGCAGCAGGAGCTCCATTCGTTGGTTTTAAAATATTTCAAGGATTCCGACGGCGGTCTTATGGTGGTGGATGCATCACGGCCGGAGACGATTGGATTTGCCCGAAACTGGATCACATCGTTCTTTAACGTTGCTGGAAAAGTGCCAATTTTAATTGTGATAAATAAAATAGATCTTATTGATATAGATACTTTTGATCTTAAACCATTTGAGGAATTAATATCCGAGTTTGGTACATCATATATCTTCACCAGCGCAAAATCTGGCGCGAATGTAACAACGGGCTTTAATAAGATTATAGATTCTATGATACAAGCCATGTATGATAATAATAATATTACCGATCTTGTGGGAGTAGCCGATGCGATAGTTGTAGATTTTTGCGCGATCCTTGGCGGCCTTGAGAATGGCATGCCCATCGTTAACTATCAGTTCAAAAAGGCAGGTGTGAACTTCGCAAACCCCACAAAAGAGCAGCTGCTTGCCGCACTGCAAAACCTGGTGGGGATCTCGCATGATATCCAAGGAATCGAGGTAGCAAAACGCGAGAATAATAAGTTTTTACAAATATTAAACAGATTATAAATTATAAAATAAATATTTCAAAAAAAAAAGGACATGCATGAAAATATGGTTTAATATTCTGATTATTCCAACAATTCGGGATAGATCAACATGGAAGAAACTATACGTGTAATTAAAAAGGTGCTGTTACTGGGTGACCCGGCCGTTGGTAAGACCAGTTTGATCCGTAAATTCGTACAGGATATTTATGAAGATAAATATTTGGAGACTTTAGGTACAAAGGTCACAAACAAGGTATTAACATTTACAAGTCCGGATAAGAAAAAACGCATAGAGCTAACAATGATGATCTGGGATGTCATGGGCCAAAAAAACTATCGCTTGATCCATGAATCTGCGTTCAAGGGTACCGCCGGTGCAATTTTGGTAGGTGATCTGACACGTACAGAAACACTTGAAAATCTGGACAACTGGATCTCGGAGCTGTTCAATATCATCGGCAAAATACCAGTAATATTCCTCGGAAACAAGAAGGATCTGATAGAAATGGTTTCGGAAAAACATAAGAACCTGGTGTATTTATCGAGATCATACCAAACCAAATTTTACATGACCAGCGCAAAGACGGGTGAGAATGTAGAATATGCTTTCAAAGCCATTGGCCAGATCTTGGTGAACACGACCTGCTAGTCATCCAAACCGGATAGATCGGACAAGCCTATTGAAAAATGAAAAAGTCAAAAGTTAAATCTAAAAAGTAGGGATCAAAAACAAGGGATAAGGATTAAGGATACGGGATTAAGGGTGGGAATAGGGTCTTCTAAGCATTAATACAGCTTATTTGAGCTTTTTATCAACATTTTCCAAAAGTAAAGTCATCAAGCATGTCCGGATCGAAATTGTGTGTAAGAAAAACTATAGTAGTTTGTTAAAAATACTATGCATTATGCTAAACGTGTTCAGTGAAACCTTTTATAATTATTAATTAAAAATATAGGATATTAGTATAAATTGATTAAAATAAAGATCGTTGATAAACCATGTTTCGTTTTCGACAAAAAAAGGGATTACCCATCATTACAATGAGCAAATTCTTCATTAATAGAATGGATCGATCATCAAAGTACTCAAAAATTAACAATATACAGGTCCGAACGAAAAAAAATAGAATAATTCATACGTTGGTTGCAATAATTCTAATTCTCATGCCAATGAGTTTATTTTTTTGGGATGTTACCGAAAAAGATCATGATTTGATTTCGATCGATGGTGAGTTCGATGATTGGGCGGAGATCAAGATCAATTCTGATCCGACTTCCGATCAAGTTGATAATGGAAATGTAAATATTGTGAACTTTATAATTTTTAGGCATGAAAAAATTACTATAGTTACTTGTCAAAAATGCTATGAACTAAAGAAAACTGGTTGAGTGAAACCTTTTATATCTTTTACGTAGAGAATTATATAATATAATAAATTTGAAAGATCCTTGCCTAATAATGTCATTTTAAGTATGCCGGGTTTTTTCCAAATATCTTGAAAGAAATGGTTGGTAGAACGATTTGAATACGGATTTTATTTCATCAAACGACATTATAGCAATCAAGAGTGGCCTATCAAATAAAATAATCTATCAACGCCAGGGCCGTTTTACTAATGCAAAACATCTTAAGTCAATGGTTTTTGACGAGCAGCCCATTCGAGCTGGTCTGATCAAAGTGAATGGTCTTACGATCGGCAGAGGCCTGACCAACGGTAACGGCCTGACCAATGGTAACGGTCTTACCAACGGTAACGGTCTTACCAACGGGAACGGTCTTACCAACGGGAACGGTCTTACCAACGGGAACGGTCTTACCAACGGTAACGGTCTTACCAACGGGAACGGTCTTACCAACGGGAACGGTCTTACCAACGGTAACGGACTATCACTGACAAAAATTACAAAATTCAAAGATACAGATCCATTGAACATATTAAAAAATAGACATAATTCGATGGTTTCATCACTGAAGAAAAAAAATAAAAAACATTTGATAATTTCAATTGTTCTTTCAATATTTTTTATTGTGGCGCCATCAATGATCTATTTAATGGATTTTTCAGTTCAAAGTCCATCGGGGATCTTGATCGATAATGAATTCGATGATTGGAATAACAGGCAGTTCTATTATGATACACAATTCGACCAAAATAACAATTCAAATATTGATCTGGTCAAGTATCAGGTCATACCAACCGTTAAGGGTTTTGCCTTCTTTGCTGAGGTATATGGTAATATCTTCAACGGTATTAGTGACGGTTCGATCCAATATCCGGACAATCTCTGTTTGTTGGTAGATCTTGATTCCGATCAGTCGACAGGCTATGCCGTGTCGGGGCTGGGTGCGGAATATATTGTTGATCTTCGCGGAGTTTCCGGCAGTGTCATCTCCAATAAATTATACAATTTCAACCCATCACGAGCTACAGGTAACGATGATTGGTCCGGATGGGAATACATATCCAATGTACCTGTGGGTACCGATAACTGCAGGCTTGAAGGTGAAGTGTTGCTCCCAGAGACATACAAAAATACTCAAAGTCAAAGCAACAGCAATATGCGTGTCATTATCACAACCAGAGATCGATTTGGAAATCAGGATATTTCCGATAATATCATCACGCCAGGTCAAGGGGTTCTCACTGCAGAAGTAACGGCTGAGCCGCTTCCAGTGATATCATCAGGTGATAAGAACACTATATTCATGTCAATCTCACTCAATGCACAGTACATAGACGATGCCGAGGTATTAATAAATGGTATTATTCTCGAGCGTCTGGGAAATGCCCCCGAACACATTATTGCCTCAATAAATGTAATTCAGGTAAATAATTTGGGCAAACAGAGGCCAAGGCCAAGGCCAAGGGATGAGTTTGACCTCGAAAATGACCGAAATGACCGACAGGAGTTGAAAACCAATGTGACACGTGGTGAAGATGAGACATTTTCACCTGGGCCATATATTGATGTTGATTTAGATCGTGATGCAATGAACATGACCACGACTATGACACCGGTATATGGCCCACAACATTATGACAATTACACTGTTCTGGCTACAAAAAACCGGCTCGAAAATGGGCTGTATGATATCGAGTTCGACTCACCGATAAATATCGCCGGCGATGAAGAGGTGATCATCAAAGTGGCATTGGATATATCACTTACGCCCTCACTTTCGCCCTCACTCTTATTTACACCCTTGATAGAACCAGGGTCAACACTCGGTTTTAAACTTAGAGATATTAACGCTTCCAATGCCACTGTTACAATTACACATCTGGTGCAAAAATTGACATATATAGATGAGATCCCCGACCAGATCACCATCGACGGCGCCTTCTCGGATTGGGACAGGATCACAAAATATCCGGATGAAGATGCCAAATTACTGCCTGACCCTGACCTGGATGTCCGGGAATTCGCCTTGGCAAATGATGATGATAGGCTGGATATGTATTTCAAGGTAAGTGGTGAACTTCTCGACTCCATAGAACTGCCAATTCATTTATCTCCCGTTAATGTCAAGTCACAACCCGAACTTCCCACAACCACAACCACCGATGAAACCAATAAGACCAACTCAATTGAAAAGCTATCCACAGATAACATTCCCATCGAATTCATCATGAAGGATACATTACGCATATTTTTGGATGTCGATCAAAATACAAATACGGGTTATCGTTCGGATTGGCTGTCGATCGGCGCCGATCATATGATATTGATCACGGGCCGCGATGGTGCTATTTACCAACACGTAATATTCAGACATATACCTTCCGGATCTGCCTGGTCCTGGGAGTTTATCGGAATTGTCCCCGCTGCAAAAGATCTGGATCAACTTGAGACATCTATCTCTTATGACAATCTGGGCATTGACATTAATAATGGTGTTGGTATCAATATCGATATCTGTTACATGCTTTCTAACTGGGATAACTCGATCAATGATACTTCAGAGAAATTCAATACTATTGGTTCTTATCAAAATGAAGAAGAAGATCATTCGAATAACGCTTTCGAGCTGTTAACTTCAGGCTCTCGCACGGATATGGGTAAAGGTATGGGTACTGATGTAGATACAGGAACGGGTTCGGGTTCACGAGGATATGGTTCAAATGCCGGTGATCGGTTTGGCTGGAATGTGTCGTATGCCGGCGATGTGAACAATGACGGCAAGCCCGATCTGATCGTGGGCGCACCGTATAATGATAGTACCTCAACCTCGGGCGCCTGGTGGGATTCGGATTGGTCATATCGCAGAAATCTTACATTTGATAACAGTGGTCAGTCAGAAGCACAAGATTACTTTCCAATACTGGTCAACCTGAGCTCGGCGAACTTTGATTATTCCAAAGCCAAATCCGACGGTTCGGACCTGCGGTTTCTTGATACCGACGATTCCACCGAGTTGAAATACCATATCGAAGACTGGGACAGCTCGGGCTACAGCTATGTATGGGTGAATGTGACGAATGTTGCGGGCGGCTCGGCCACAGATCATATGTGGATGTATTACGGCAACTCGGGCGCTTCCGATGTGCAGGATGTAAGCGGCACGTATGATGAGGATTTCGTTGCAGTTTGGCACCTGAACGAGACTTCGGGTACACACTTTGACGCAACCTCAAACGATAATGACGGCACACCGTACGGCGGCGTGACCCAGGATGCAACCGGGATCATAGATGGCGCCGACGAGTTCGACGGCCTGAACGATACGGTTGACTGCGGCGTCGATACAAGTCTGAATGTCACCGATGCGGTTACCATCGAAGCGTGGATGAAAAGTAACTTTATTAGCCGTACGACCACAATTTCGGGCGAGGCAACGTATACCCCTACAGTTCCAAATGATTTCAAAGCCACGCCGGTGGTTGCCGATGTGGACGCTGACGGTGAAATGGAGATCATCATTGGCTGTGTTGATACTAATATTTACGTATTGAATCATTCAGGCTCGGCATTGGTAGTTGAGGATAGTTATAATACTGGTACCGGCCAATTCAAATCCTCGGCGGCGGTGGCAGATGTGGATGGTGACGGCCAGCTGGAGATCATAATTGGTGATGCCCTTGGTGTGGTATTTGTGCTCAATCACGCGAACAATGTTTTAACCTTGGAAGACAGCGACAATACACCTGGCCTTGCTTTCGAAGCTGCGTGCCCGGCGGTGGCTGACATTGACGGTGACGGCGATCTTGAGATCGTGATCGGCAACAAGGATACTGATGTTTATGTATACAATCACACGGATTCGGATCTGGAATTGGAGGCACAATACAGTAC
>JAEHCK010000202.1 GCA_020696345.1 Thermoplasmata archaeon
AATATGAATTAGTGCTGGATCGATCCCCGAGATAAATTGTCAATTATCTGATACCCTATAACGATAATGTAATTTTGATCATTATATCTTTAACTCTACAAGGGATCATTACAGCAATAAGAAATTACGGAATCTTTTTATTGTAGACAAATTAAGGTATCATATGATCAAGATATTATTATAGGATCAACCCAACATCCCGAAATCTCAACGATATGTCCAACATATCATTAGCCCCTGACTCTGCACAAACTCACTGATAATCTCCACAACTTGTTCTGTGATCTTATCCATTTTCAATCAGTAACCCATGTCAGTGCTTTATCCTTCAATACAATTTCTTCAACTTTATCTAATTCCAGTCTTAACATATTCTTGAGTTTCATAAGTTGTTTTGCAGGTGGAGAAAAACCCGATTTTGAAATTATAAAAATATTTTCTTTTCTTGTATCATTGTACCAATCTACACGCTTGATATTTTCAAGTAACTGCTCGACCACCTTAAGTGATACTGGTTTATTGGTCCATTTTACCTCGCCGGCCAACAATGCTTTAGCTTTTTTCGAGTACATAACCACATCGATCTCATTGCCTGACCGATCCCACCAGCTACCCAAGGCATCGGGTTCGAACGGTAATATGCCCGACACTGAAAAAAGTTCCAAAACAACCCTTTCCATACCTTTTCCAATGGCAGAAGACATTCGGTCAATACGTTCAATTGAAACAGTAGATGTCCCATCACGGTATTGTTCTAGTCGAGGATAGCAAACATCAAACCAAAGCTGGAAGAATGGGTCCCTGATGTGATAACGTACATGTCGCTCATTACCCAACACCGGTTTTTTCCTTCGCACAAGCTGCAATTCATTCAGTTTCTGAAGATATTTAGGTATCATCTGGATTGGCATACCTAGCTGGTTTGCGATAGCCGAAGGGCCATATTTTCCTTTTGAGATCATTTCCATGATTGAAAAATATGTATCCCAGGAAGCACCGAACTCCTGGATAAGTATGTTCTCACCTTCGGACAAGAATATTGACCCTGGGGTAAATATCCTTTTTTTTAGGTCAAGAATATCTTTATAATGTGATAACAATTCTAGATATCGTGGTATTCCACCCAATAACGAATACGCTTCAAGTGCATCTAAGAAGTTAAAACCTGTATCCATGCACATTTGGACAGAATTCTTTAAAGGTAGTGGGCGAAGGTCAATAAGATCTGTGGCTCTTCCGAATAAGGGTTCTTTTTCATTTGTGAAAATTTTCTTCATAACACCTACATAAGATCCATCCACAACTAGGCGGATTCCCCAAGTATCTTTTTCTTTATCGATAATCGCTTGTAGATCTGAGAATGCACTGGATTCAACATAGGCTAAATTTGATATTTCGTCAATGAACACTGGTTTTTTTTCTGTCCGGAAAATATATTCAAATACTTCCTTGAAATTCTTGAAAGACGGAGCATAACCGGTTTGCTCTTGAATAGATTCTTTAATGTTTTCCATAACTAATGTTAGTCGTTTTCGGGGTATGAAGAGTTCGATATGTTCGATATCTTTGAATGCTTCACGAACCAATCTAGTTTTTCCGATCCGGCGTCGGCCGGTCAAAACTACAAAGCAATTTGATCTGGACACCGCTTTCTTGATGATTTCAAGTTCACATGTTCTATCATAGAATTTCATTTGTCATCACCAAGTATTATCCTATATCAGGATTATCCCAAGATGATATAATACTTTCGCACATATTCGCTATAAAAAAAATTTCGATTTGCATTTATTACCTAGATCTTACCCTTGCACAAACTCCCTGATAATATCCACAACCTGCTCGCCGATCCGATCCATGTTCTCGTGTGTCTGCGCACCCAGATGCGGCGTAAGTAGTACATTATCCACCTCCAGCAGCGGCGACCCTACAGGCGGCTCGCTCTCGTACACATCCAAGCCCGCATATTTCACCTTACCGGACTTGAGCGCCTCTGCCAGATCTGCCTCGTTTATGAGCTTACCGCGGGCGGTGTTAATGATAATAACTCCATCTTTCATCTTTGCAATGCTATCTTTATTGATCATCTCCCGGGTCTCATCTGTGAGTGGTACGTGCAATGAAATAAAATCCGAAGTCTCATAAAGCTCGTCCATGTTCACTTCTTTGCACTCATCATAACACACATACGGGTCGCAAGCGATTATGTTCATTTCAAATACTTTTGCGCGCTTGAACACCTCACGGGCTATCCTGCCTATCCCTATCAGCCCAAGAGTCTTCCGGTACAGCTCGTTGCCCTTCAACTGTTTCTTGATCCATTCACCGTTTTTGGTGGTATTATGCGCCCGGATCAGGTTATGCTGTATCGCCAGCATGTGCGTGATCACCAGCTCGGCAACGGCCACCGACGACGCTTCCGGCGTGTTTCGGACCACGATGTTCTTGGACTTTGCGTATTCCACATCGATATTATCGATCCCCACGCCGCCGCGGATGATAAGTTTCAGGTTCGGAGCGGAATCTATATACTCTTTATTGGGTTTGGTTGCACTCCTCACAAGAAGGATATCTGCATCTGGCAGTTGGGATTTATCATCGGTCACCTCACCAAATTCTTTCAACATGTCCGGCAATTCTTTCGAGAACGGGTCGGAAATTAATATCTTCATTCTTTTCGCCTCCTACATTACCTCTATTGATGGCTCTCCTGGAACTCCTTCAGGAACTCGCAGAGTGTTTTAACGCCCTGAACAGTCATTGCATTATATATTGACGCCCTCATACCGCCCACGGACCGGTGGCCCTTGAGCCCAACTAGACCGCGTGCGAGCCCGTCCTGGACGCACTGCGCCTCCAGCTCCTCGGTGGGCAGCCGGAAAGTTACATTCATCAACGACCGTGAGTCCGGATCGGCATGGCCCTTGTAGAACCCGTTGCTGTTGTCGATGGCATCATATATCATGGCGCCCTTCTCGCGGTTGCGTGCTTCGATGCCTGCTACGCCACCGTTCGACTTCAACCATTCAAGGACCATTTTACTAATATATATCGCGAAGCACGATGGTGTATTGAACATTGAATTTTTATCAGCATGTGTTTTATACTTCATCATTGTAGGCAGGTCCTCGGGGGTGCGCTCCATAAGATCCTCGCGGACAATGACCAAGGTCACCCCGGCAGGGCCCATGTTCTTCTGTGCGCCGGCGAAGATCATGCCGAACTTCTTCACATCCAGTTCCCTGGACATGATATCGGATGACATATCACACACCAGCGGTACCTCACCAGTGTCAGGATAGGTCTGCCACTGTGTACCGAAAATAGTGTTATTAGAAGCGATATGGACATATGAGGCGTCCTGGTTGAATTTCAGATCTTTGGGTATATAACAGAAATTCCGATCCTCTGACGAGGCAACCACGTTCACATCACCGTACAGTTTCGCCTCTTTTATCGCTTTTTTTGCCCAGACGCCGGTGTTAACAAAATCCGCACCCTTACCAGGAAGCAATATATTCGCCGGTACCATGTAAAATTGGGTCGACGCCCCGCCCTGGAGCCAGAGTACTTTATACTCCTCGGGTACGCCAAAGACCTCATGGACCAGTGATGTTGCATCATTAATAACCGCGTCATACTCTTTGGAACGATGGCTGATCTCCAAGATGGAAATACCGGTACCTTTATAATTCAATAGTTCGGCCTGGGCAGTCTCCAGAACCTCGGTCGGCAGTGTTGCCGGCCCCGCATAAAAATTAAACGCCCTATATACCAAATTATCATACTCCTTGTTGATTTGTTTCCTTTTTTAATATCTCCTATTTTTAATTTGGTAAATCACAAATACCAATGACCAAAACTCTAAACGAAATGTGGGTTTGGAATTTGGAACTTGGTGCTTATTTGGAACTTGTAGCTTGGTGCTTGGAATTTGATAAATTACCATCCGTATATTATCATTCTATACTTAATTTTCTATAATTTATTAATAACATATCCAGTAAATATCTTGGGGTGGAAGAATGTGGACTTTTGCGGCATGGTCTCATGGTTGGTAGCCACCGCCTCAACCTCGGAGATGGGTGTTGGGTTCATGAAAAATACTGCCTGGTAACCGGCATGATCGACCTTGTCAACCGCCTTGTGTACTGCATCGCCGATGTCTTTTATGTATTCTACATACGCACCACCGGTAATTGTCCCGGATTCTAGCTTTGTTTTATCGATCCCCAGCAGATCCTCCAAGATCAATTGGTGTAATATAGAAACATCAAGCTTTCGCCAGGCCGCAGATTTATCTGGAACCTTATCCATGAGTGTTTCATCTTTTAACGTTAAAAGATAATAATTTCCGGTTTTGCAATATAATCCAAATGCGTGTTTCCCTGTTTCAAATGCTCTGTCCATTGAGTCGAACATCGCGTTTCGGGCAGAACCACCATGATCATCATCATTACCGCCTTCGCCATCGTAATCGCCATCTATGTGAAATTTCTCGGTGGTGAAATTTGATTCCAGCACATTGATAAACCGTTCGGGATCGAAATCGTCGATGTGTTGTATCAACCGGTGCGTTGGTAGGATCACTAAACCCTTGTTCATCATGTTAACAAATGTCATCATGCGATACCGTGACGACTCGTATATCGGGTCATCGGGTGTATCATGCTCTTTATGTAATTGAAGTGCGGTTTTATACCGGTGATGCCCGTCGGCGATTATGATCGATTTATTGGCCAATATCTGCTGCAGCTCGGTAACCTGGGATTCGTCCTCCATGAGCCACAGTTTGTGTATCACGCCATCATCATCTTTTGCAACCATTGCAGGTTCACCGGCCGTGACTTGGTCAAGTAAAGCCTCGGTCTTTCGCCCGCGGTCAGGGAAGGTCGCAAATATCTGGCCGAAGTTGGTTAAAGTACTCCTGCACAGGCACAGCCGGTCCTCGATATCCTTGGGCAGTGTCTCCTCGTGCTGGTGCACACCTATACATGCCGTGCCTGTTGTTGTTCCATCGTGTTCTCCTTCTATACCTACACCGCCGGTGCAGAACTCTTCAAGCTTTAGCAGTGCAATAAAACCTATACGAGTGAATGTTTTTTGTTGTGCACCCGAACCAATTGAAAATTCCTGGGCAAGAACGTATATTGCCGGTTTATCGTCCCGGATCAAGACACCTTCGGATATCCATTGGTTCAGAAGTTCGGCTCCGCGGGTGTATTCGTTATTAGTGTCCGTGTCATCATCATGTTTGATCGCTCTGGTGATCTTCGAAATATTGTACTCTGAACGTGCGTGTAATATCTTCTGCACCTTGGGATCTATCACATCATATGGTGGTGCGATGACTTTGGAATACTCACCTATTTTGCTCTTGTTAAATCTGAAACCCCTGAAAGGTACGATCTTTACCATACGGAGCGGGTAATTAAATTGAGGATTAAATATTTTATGATTGGTTAATCACTACAAGTAATGATCGCTTGGGGTATTGGAACAATTTTCTAGAGAAAAATTATTCTACATTGAAAAACTCTTTAGTTTTTCAAAGCTTCGACAATTTTCTTACGAAAATGGTCTCGAGCTATAAATTCTTTCTATAATTATGTAATTAGATTCGGAATTTATACCTTTAGAAAAATTTGCTAAAGCAAATTGATAAGTCAAATTTTAAACCTCAACAATTTTTCATAAAAAATTGTCTGGAACTAAGAATTCTTAAAAATGCATTACAATTAATTCAGAATTCTTACCCAGTCAAAAGTAGGA
>JAEHCK010000225.1 GCA_020696345.1 Thermoplasmata archaeon
CAATCTTCAATTTCCAAGGGTAATAATTCTGTCTATAGCACAATTATTTTATAAGAATTATTAGCCCTAGACAATTTGTATTAACAAATTGTTGTAGTATCCTCAACATTAGCACTTCACCCATTACCCCTCTCCAAACGATTTAAGTCAATAATTCATTGAAGTGGTCTCCAAACGATCCCAAGCGATAATTACTTGAAGTGGTCCCCCTTCCCCAAGTGGTTGGTATTATCAATAGATCGTAACGGTCGGTGGAAATCAACGTTATCTCTTCAAAAACCAAAAGTCTTTATAAAATCATAGAATATTATGAAAACAGGTAATAATGGCAAAGAGATACAAATTTCGAGACCGATCACGCAGGGGTGGAACCAGGCCACGCACCTTTGAGCACGGGCCGGAAAGATCTCGAAAAATTAAAAAAAGATATGCTGAAAAGGGACCGGGTGGCGGCGGCGACAGCCAGGTATATGAAGATAAAGCACTTGTGGAGCGCTTCGATAAAGCGTTCCTGATATCGTTGGGGTTGATCGCTCTTTTATCACTATTAATTTTTATACCGCTAATAGGCCCCGCCCTGGCACTTTCGCTGGTACCATATCTCGCCTGTAACCGCGGGTGTAGGTATGTGGGAAAACGAAACGGGCTCCAGGTGGGATTTCTGGTCGGGTTCGTGTGGGCGATCATCGAACTTTATATTTTGTTTCAGATCCTGGGACAATTCAAGATGTCCGTGGCAGGGCCGGGGATCCAAACGAACCTGGATATTGTCATCATCGGCGTGTTATTTATTGCTAACATCATCTTTTGCATGATCGGCGGCTACACGGGCGGGGCAAAATTTGGGCAGGATAAAATTAAAAAGAAAGATGAACATATGGAAGTACAGGTCATTTAATATCAAATATGGAAAAAAGATAAATGGTAATGGTAATTATGCGGACTACGAACCAACACAAACCGGTCTTCATAATGGGCATGTTGTTGATGTTCATTCTTATGATGCTGCTTACAAGCGGCTGCATCCATATCGACCTGGGCAATCCGTTCAAAGATCCCGAAGAAAAGCCGATAGACTACAAGATCACTACGAAAGCCGAATTAAAACATGTATTTGATATGAACGAGGATCCCGACGGTAAATACAGCGAGACCGAACCGTTCTACATCCAAAAGCACACCGAATGGATCAACATCTCGATAACCGTTGAAATAAATAGTTATGACATTCTCAATAGCAGCCTGTTGAATTTATCCTTTCTCGAGCAGTACGTGCATGTAATGATCACCGATCCGGATGGAGAGTTGTTTTACGATAAAAAGTTTGAAGAGTCAGTAGATATAAAAAGCCCGATACCACCCACCACCGGCCCGTGGAAACTTCAGGTGGATGGAAAAGGCTGGGGCGACGAAGAGAACCAAGATAATTATAAAATAATTGTTGTGGTATACGAACCAAAGTAAAATTAATTAGTTTTGATTTTTTTCCAATAATTAGCAGGGAACGGGGAATGTGATCAGTTGATGGTGAATATGGGAATGTGATTAGTTGGTGATGATTATGAGATTGGGGAATGCGATCTATTACTACTGAGCAGGGGAATGAAAATTATTATTGCTGAGCAGGGAATGGAAATGAATATTTAATTACCTATTCCCTTCTCATTTCAATTTAATCCATTCCCTACCAAGCATCAACTAATCCATTCCCTTATCAACAATGTTAAATCCATTCCCGTTAGTTGACTCTTTAGACTCTGGACTCCCGACTCTTTAGACTTTTAACTCTTTGCTCTCACATCACCAAAACCTTTTAATCAAATCTAAGACATGGCATAAGCAGCCAAGGTGATCAGATCATTAATAATGAAAACAATAGATCCGAAAGATCCAAATGCCAAACCAATAACGATTATAAACGCTCCTGGCCACCGTGCAAGTTCTGCGGCAAACCATCGACGAATGTGGTCTTTGCAACATTTCTGTGCGGTTCCGAAGAATGTATCAATAAGGCCTTTGACAGCCGTGGTGGGCCAGGCGGGCATAAAAAGCAGAAAGAATGATGATTTGAAACATTCAATAAAAAATATTAAATAGAAATAAAAACATCGAGTATTTAAACATAGGCACACATATACTATTAACAACACGATCTAATAGGTAGGTAAAGATCGCAGTTTCGGTAGAAACTAAGGGGTGGAAATCCACACTTATGCATCATAATAACAACAATTGAACTTCAATTATCAGTTTAATCTGCCAATATTTAAAATCTACCTCTGGGGGATAGATCAATGTTAGAAAAAACCCTTAAGAATAAAGTAATAACAATATCAATAATAATGTTCTTAGTTGGTTCCGGATTATTGGGCATTATGAAAATTAATTCGGATATGTTAATAAATTCTGCAACCGGAGAATCGACCTATACACAAACATCACATTCGGATTTTAGTAACGGTACGTTGGAAAATGGCACGATCATCGGCAGTGGAAAAGATGCTAAACTGAGTATAGATCTAATAGAAATAAATGAATGGAATCAAAAATCACCCTCTTCCAATCCAACTGCCAGATACTCCCATGCAATGGCGCCAATTTATGGGACCAAGAAGGTTTTGCTCTTTGGTGGATATGACGGAAACTATGACGACGAGACCTGGGTATATGATGTAGCTGGTGATACTTGGACCAATAAAGCCCCTTCAGGCAGTAAACCAAGTGCAAGACATGGGCACGCAATGGCTTCAATACATAATGATGACAAAGTCGTATTATATGCCGGACATGGCGGCTCATATAGCAGAGAGACCTGGGTCTATGATCTAAGTGCCAATACCTGGACCCAGAAGATCAACGGACCAACTGAGCGCTTTCGACCTGCGATGGCACCTATATATGGTGATGATAAGGTATTGATGTTCGGGGGGTATCGTGGCTCAACTCAAAATGATGCATGGATATTTGACCTAAGTGCCAATTCATGGACTCAAAAAGCATTTGGACCTAGTGCCAGGTACGAACACGCAATGGCATCCATATATAATGATGATAAGGTATTACTTTTTGGCGGAACAAGCGGTTGGGATGAGACCTGGATATATGACCTAAGTGCCAATTCATGGACCAATAAAGCCCCATCGAATAAACCGCCAGGTAGAGATCAACACGCAATGGCAACAATTTACCTAACAGATAATATTTTGCTTTTCGGTGGAGCCAATACAAGATACGATACTTGGTTATATGATGCAAGCGATAATTCTTGGATCGAAAAAACACCAACGGTCAAACCTACTGGTAGAAGAGACCACATGATGTCAGGTGTTTACGGCTCGGATACAGTAGTTTTATTCGGCGGATCCTCCGGCTCATATCTAAGCGATACCTGGACACATAAACATTTTCTTGCGACCAAGAATGCAACTTTTGTCTCGGCCCCGTATGATACTGGCGGCAACTCATCGTTCAAGACAATAAGCTGGAATGGTAATGTCCCGGATGAAACGACCATACGATTGCAACTGAAAACCGCGGATATCGAGGCAGAATTAGACCTAACGGAATTTGTCGGCCCGGATGGTGATGAACAATCGTATTACATCACCTCGGGAGAGACAATATGGACCGGTCATTATCACCACCGCTGGGTACAAGCCAAAGTGTACCTGAACATCAACATATTAACCGATTCACCTACCATGGAAGACCTAACGATAACTTACAATTGTCTACCCGAGACAACACTTATAGCCCCAACAAACGGAAGCACAATTACCATTAACAAACCGATCTTCACCTGGAAATTCAAAGATGCGGATTCAGAAGATCAAAAAGCATTTCAAGTGTTAATAGATAATGAGAGTACATTTACAAATGCGGATTATAACAGCAATGAACAAACCTCAACAAATGAACAGTGGCAATTTCCTTCCGGAACCAGCTATACCAC
>JAEHCK010000121.1 GCA_020696345.1 Thermoplasmata archaeon
TATATCTATATGGACATGGTCTCTATCAAAACCAATCTCATCCATAATCAAACCATATTTCTCACTTACTTCATGGAATATTTCGGCACAACGTTTTTCTACCTCTTTGTCGTCAAATATCTTGTGGCAATATTTCACTTTGAAACCCATATGCAATGTGTTTCTTCCAATACTAGAGCTATAGCTAACGCTATTTTGACCAATTTTCATATGTAATCCTCCTGGTAGTGCTCTTTAACCACCTCTTTAGGTCATATTGGGGTGGTGGCACTACCATTCATCTATAACACTTAGAAAAAAGATATAATGTTCCCTTATGTTAGGGAAAATTACACTATTAAGAGAGAATTTCACGACCACCAGTCAATAGACTGGTGGAATTCTCTCTTTAAAACATTAACCAAATCACAACAACGAATAATTACAATCATTAAACATTACCCGGGAATAACTGTGAGTGAATTGGTAAAAATGACCAGGCTTAATAAGAGGGTGCTGCAGTATAATATAAGGAAGCTTAGAGATCAAATGATAATCTGGAAAGTGGGAAATGGTAGAAGTACCAGCTATGAATATGTAACAAAAGAAAAATTTCGAAATGAAGTATTCAAATTATTGATTAAAAAATTCTTAAGAAATGAAATAGACGAAGAGACATATTTTTTCTTAAAAAGAAAATTAAAGAAGGAAAGTTACTAATTTTTTGAAATCCTTTCTTGATAAATTTTACCCAAACTATTACCAAAAATATTATTACTACTGAGTTTGGATGGGAGTTCGATAAGTAGTTCCATTAAATTAACGAAAATGATATAATTGAAAAGATATATCCTAGAAGATAGGGGTATATATGTTTGGTAATAATTCTAGAAAAAAAGCCTTTGCTCTTATGTTTGCCGTGACTGGAATAGTTTTGCTTATGGTTTCTTTTATCTTACCGTGGTGGGGATTTCATACGGAGGTGGAGCGGAGAAATTCGGATGGTGATTTACTATATTATAATGAAGCTGGGTTTGGAGTTTCCGTCTCAAGCGGAATTTCATGGGGCAGAAGTGGAACAAGTATGTATATTGGTGATTTTAGTACTCCTGTAGTATATGGAGTTACAACCCTGTTTTTGATTCTTGCACTTATTTTTGCATCGTTAATGGTCACCACTATAATAATAAACTTATTGGAGAAAAAAACAAAACAAAAATTACCAATGATACTTGGTATTTTGGCAGTTATCTTTTGTCTCCTAGCTCCATTAGTATTCATGATATCATTACCCGGTGCTATGAAAGCCGATGCGGAAAAAACCGCAAGTGATTCAAATAACGATTATAAAGAACCAGCCCAAGACGATCCCACAAAATCGTTCTTTGGTAGTACTGAAGAAAAAGATGACGGGGGCAATGATGTAACAAGAAGTAACTGGGGTGGAGATATAGGCTGGATTTTATCGATTGTTTCGTTTATAATGCTGCTTATTTCTGTTGTAATGATAAAACCAAGAAGAGCCGCACTTCCTCCCTCACTGGTATCACCCGAATTATCTTATCAACCCGAATCCCCACCGCCACGTCGAGAATTATATGATCGGGGTCCAAGGTTAAAACGATATGACCGGGCACCACCTCCGCCGCCTGAAGATTCAGAATATGATTATCGCCCGCCACGAGAAAGATATATTTGAATAAATAAAGCTTTAAGTGATGAAAATTATTGGGAGTAATGGGGTTATTATGAGAAAAAAAGTATGGCTTGTAGTATTTTTGTTAGCGTCGGTTTTAATTTGTAATTTAATACCGAGTGCAAATGCAATAAGATTTGATGTTGGAAAGAAAATCGGAGAGACGAGTCCAGGTGATTTTATTGGATATAGAATGTATTATTTTGATTCTGGTTGTTGTGTCTACACATCTCCCGATACAATAGATTTTGTGCCATTAATATTTGATGGAAATCCCAATACAGGATTGGACTATAATTCGAGTGGTAAATTTAATGTAATGACTTTCCATATTTATTTTCCATGTGAATTTTATGTGACTAATATTACGGTCAAATCCATTTTCAACGGGAGTTCTTCAAGTCACAGATTCGGTTTTGGTATTCAAGGAGGCAGTTATACGATTTCAATGTGGGAAACTGGAGAAAAATTTGTTAATATCAATCACTCAATAAATTCGATAAGTTTAGACTTAAAGTCCAATGGGACTTACCAATTTAATTTCAATGATATAATTTTCGATTACACGATGAGTCCAAAGAACTTTGATGAGATTAATAACTCAATTCAAATTTTATCAAATTATATTACAATTCTTCAAAATCAGGTCAAAAATCTCACCAATCGATTTGATATACTTTACAATATGATGGTCCGGATAAATAATACAGTAAACAATTTAAACCAGACCCAACAAAATATCTTCACGAATATTACCAACCTATGGTCAACCTACATTCAAATAAATGAGACCATAAATAATTTTGAAAATGAAATTGACAATTTCAATATCTCCATTTATCAAAACATCACCCAGCTAAGAAATGATCTGATTATGATCAAAAATGATATTTATGATATCCAACAGAGTTTAACCAACATATCATTAAGTGGTACAACCTTCCCAGGGCTACAAGATCAGATTAACCAGACAATCTTGGATATCAAACTTCTAAATGAGAATATTACTGAGATAAAAAACACAATTTTCGGTTATGATACAGAAACACCTCTTAAGGATCGAATATTCCAGCTCGAATCTAAGAATACAATATTAAGAGAAGAGGTTGTGCATCTCGAATTGGAATTAGAAAATCTTACCTCAGAGATCGATGACTTAATAATACAAACTGACGAACTTAAAACCACTGAAAAGGAAAAAATAATCGAAAAACAACCGGATAATTCTCTTGTCTATGGAGCCATTGGCCTTTGCATTGTGGGTATAATTCTAGCAATAACGGCTTTGGTCTTTAAAAGACGCATTTTACCATCAACTGGAGCACAACCTCAAATGTGGCCACCAATTATACAGGCAACAGTGCCTATACAATCAATTCAACCATCGCCACCCCAGCCTGTAGATCTAGAGCCAATAGTACCTATTACATCGGTACAACCACCTATAGCTATAGCTCAAACCAGTGCCGAGATCCCTACAGAGCAAGTGCAATCTCAAGCAACCCCCAATGCAGCGCCGGTGACACAAGGCCAGGAAGTTGAACAACCAATACAGGAGCAAGACAGTGGAGGATAACTCAGCATATAAGATGGTGGGGGAATTGGAAAGCGCAAAATTTACTTTTAACTTTTAAAATTTCAAATTTACAATGGCATAAGCATTATTGTGGCTGAGTGGGGATGGTGGGAGTTTGAGATTAATTTTTTCAGCTAAACCATATATTTTTCAACTCTATAATTGAAATGCCAAACGTTTTTAATTTAAAATGATAAGATATAAATGCAACCTTATTCATACACTTTAAAAACATATGGGGGTAGTTTTGATAATTATTCCAATCAGGAGGTGCAGGAGATGAAGAAATTATTAACAATATTTTTAGCCATAGCCTTAACGAGTTCAATTTTTATAGGCATCACTTTTTTCTCAGAGAATGCGAGCGCAGCCACGAATGTATCGGGCAGTATTGGCTCAGATACAACCTGGACCGCCGCAAGCAGTCCATATATTGTAGTCGGTGATGTGATCGTAGATAAGGGTGTAAATCTGACCATCAACCCTGGTGTTGAGGTAAAGTTCGATGGATTGTTCAGCCTGATCGTCAATGGCACGCTGAATGCGACTGGCACACCGAGCCAGCCCATCAAGTTCACATCAAACCAGAGTTCACCGGCAAAGGGCGACTGGCTCAGGATAAGGTTGCAGGGGAGAAATAACACTTTGGATTATTGCGAGATCTCATATGGTAACTATCCATTGTATATTATGGGCCCGAAAACTAATAACAATATTACCAATTGCAAAATCTTCAATAATACAGGCGATGGCATCTATCTGAAACAGACAACAAACAATACAATAGACAATGCAACAGTATCATTTAGCGATAGTAATGGTATTACCTTATTAGACTCGGAAAATAATATTATTAACAATTCTATTATTAAGGATAATAGTGCTTTTGGGACCTACTTCAGATCGTCGAAAAATAATAGGATCGAGAATACCAATATATCAAATAACGATGGAATTGGCATAAAGCTAGATTTGAACTCAAAAGAGATTACCTTTAAGAATTTAACTGTTTATGGCAATGATGATACTGGGATCGACCTTGGCGGCAACGGGTATAATAATATAATGGACTCTCTAATTATTGAAAACAACGGCATCGGAATAAACTATAATGGAGCTACAGTGAACAACTCGATCTGGAACACGGATATAATAAACAACAGCGATGCAGGTGTAGATTTGCAAGGGTCATCGAATTTTGAGATCACAGGGTGTAATATCTCATATAATATTGGCACGGGTGTTCGTTCAACTAGTCACGTGACGAATGTTAATATCACGAATACTGAGATCTTGTACAACTTGAAGAATGGCATATCATTCTCCGGCGCAACGTCTGTGAATATTAGTTATTGCAATATAACAAATAATAAATATACTGGGATAGGTTTTTCTGGAACTATTATACAAGAAAATACTGTAATGAATTGTACAATTTCCAAAAATAATTATGGCATCTCTTTCAGTGTTAACTCCAATGAAGACTCCACTTATATTCAAAATAATAGAATAATTTACAACTCGATCTATTCGAATTCTTGGTATAATATAAATTTTAGAAGCTCTGCAAGTAGTAATCTTTTAATTTCTTCTATCCAAAATAATGATATATATTCTAATATTATTCATTCAAGTGTAAATAGCCATGGTATTTATATTTACAATAGAGTTTCGGGTTCTGGTTCTGTTCTATATACCCAGAACAACAATATATTTTCAAATACTATCTATTCAAATAAAGAAAATGGTGTCTATTTTGATTCATATTATTATTCACACCCCCCATATTCCTATACCCAAAACAACAACATATATTCAAATAAAATCAATTTAAACGGGCATAATGGCATTTTCTTCCATTTCTATTCTGGAGATTCTATTACACAACATAACAATATATATTCAAATATAATCAATTCAAACGGTCAGAATGGTATCCACTTCCTTACAGAGCCCAGTTATTCCGATGAAATATATATCCAATATAATAACATATATTCAAATGAAATCAATTCAAACGGCCATGATGGTATACATTTAAGCATTTACTACCCAACAGATAATTCCGGAAGAGGTTATCTTCAAGATAACGACATATATTCTAATACCGTCAACTCAAACAGATATTATGGATTACACCTCGATGCCCCGTATAGAAGAAGTTACTCCAGTAGTGGTTATTCATATATTCAAAACAATAATTTATATTCTAATTTGATCTCTTCTAACAAAAAAGGTGGCATTCATATACATGGTGGTAGCATATATTCTAACAAGGTATACTCTCAATCCAATAATATATATTCCAATTCAATCTGTTCGAATGGTGAATATTATTCACCCGGTGATTTAAATCCGGATCTAGGTAATGCATTAGATAATAATGTTCTTTATTGGACTACAGGTGGAGATGCAATTTGGGAAATAGATACCGAGAATTTTTATTATGATCAATATTCGGCAAAGAGCGGTAAAATATCTCATGGTGAAGAAACATATTTAGAGACACAAGTACTTGGTCCTGGCACGTTATCGTTTCGTTATTATGTATCCTCTGAATATAGCAATGATTACCTGAGGTTCTATATCGATAGTCAATCTAGATTATCGAGGTCAGGTCCGATGAGTAGCTGGTATAAGTATAACAGTGAGATAGAACCGGGCATTCATACACTTAAATGGACTTATATAAAAGATGAATTGGTTAGTAAATACGAAGATGCTTGCTGGATCGATAATGTTGAGTTTTCAGGATATGGTATTCAGACTCAAAATAAAGGTTTTGGTATTGGTTATGGTATTGTTTATGAAACAAGGAATCTTGGCCAACCATCAGGGTATTCAAAAATATACAATAATACAATTTCTAATAATTTCAAAGGTATAAAAATAACCGATACAGAATCAGTAATTATTTCTTCTAACAATATTACAAACAATTGGGAGTATGCAATTAATATTGAATCATCTCAAGAAAATTCATTTAGAGATAACAAAATCCAAGGTACACCCGAGCACCCCATCCAAGTTAATTCTACTTCTACCATGTGGTCAAGTGATTATAACCTGAGTGATGTCGTTATTGGTAATATTGACCTAACAAGATCTGGTAATGAAGTTGTGGTGGTGGGAGATTCATATAATGTTACACTATTAAATGGTAGTGATAATTTATGGGATGCAACAACACTTTGGGCAGCTGATGCTAATCTAAGCTGTATTGCTACAGGTAATTTTTATCCAAATAATCCAGGTAACGAGCTGTTGGTGGGTGATACAAGCGGGCGCGTCTCGATGGTCAACGGCAACGGCACAAGCTGGACAAATACAACGATCTATATGAACACCAGCACCGAGATCACCGGAGTGGCCGCGGGTGATTTTAACATGACACATAAAGGTAATGAGATCGTTGCGGTGACAGCGCACGGTAATGTTGTTGAAATTTTCTGGAACGGCACACAATGGAATAACACCCTGATGTGGACCGATACTGCTAGAATAAACGATGTAGCAATTGGCCATTTCGATCATTTAAGTAAAAGTAATGAGGTCGTTGTAGCAGGTGAGTCGTGTAATGTAACGAAGATCAATGGCAGTGGAAATAGTTGGGTACCAACCTTAATGTGGAATGGAACCGATTGTCTTTACAGCGTCACTCTTGGAGAAGTTGATCCCGATAATTTAGGAATTGAGGTAATAGCGAGTGGAGTTAATAATGTAACAAAGCTCAACGGTACCGGTAATAATTGGACTGCTGCTGTAATTTATAATGGTAGTGCAATCTATTATGATGTTGGTGTGGGCGAAATTACTAACAAAATAAATGGTCTGGAGGTACTAATTGTATCTTCAGATGGTGAAGTTATTATGTTAAATGCCAGTGATAGTGCTTGGACTGAAACGATAATATGGAAATCAAATGAACCCCTAACTAGCATGGCAGTAGGTAATGTTAATAATTCGAATTTCGCTGAAGAAATTATTTTAATTGGTGCTATAGATGCGGCATTTAAAGCAAATGGTACTAAAATTGAATTAGGGCATCAAACATTATTGGGAATAAACCTGACATCAGATTCTAATAACAATGTAATTATGAACAACAACATTTCAAGATGTGTCACTGGGGTGCATATTGAAGAAGACGCAGACTCTAATTTAATATCGCGCAACGATATCCTGGATAATTCCGAGGGTGGAGTGAGCATCATAGATGCAATAAATAACGAAGTACACCATAATAATTTCAAGAACAATTCCAGGAACGGTTTTGAAGCCTCGAACCAGCTTAACGATTGGGACGATGGTTCTGAGGGCAACTGGTGGGATGATTATACAGGTTTTGATGGGAATAGCGATGGTATTGGTGATATTCCCTATGATGTAGCTGGGGGTGGCAGTAAAGATTGGTATCCACTTATGGACCCTGTGAACATTGATGTACCGCTGGTGGTAAATACAACACCAAAAGATAGTGCTATTAATGTATCATTAACCACTCAACTATCGATCACCTTCTCAAAGGAGATGAACAGGAGCGCAACTGAGAATGCGACCACGCTCTCAGGTGGTATTACACCAACTAATTTTATATGGAGTAACGGTAACCAGACGGTCACCTTCGATCCTTCAGCTATTTTAAATTCATCAACCATTTATGTAGTTACCATATCACTTGATGCAACAAATTTATTTGGTAATCCACTACCATCGGAATATCAATTCTCGTTTACTACAATAGATATACTGGCACCCACGATAATTTCAACCTCACCTGCAAACGGCACCATGGGTGTTACTTTTGAAACGGTTGTGGTGGTAACTTTCAGCGAGCCCATGGATACTGGCACGGTAACCTATTCATGTTTACCCGACCCTGGCGGCTGGGGTGTAAGTTGGAATATTAATAATACCCAGGCATCATATTCACACACCGATTTTGGTGGTGACACCAATTATATATTTTGGGTCACGGGCGGTAAAGATCTGGTGGGGAATAATTTAACTACCGGGATAACTCCAAATCCGTGGACATTCTCAACCGCAGACGTTGAAGGACCGGAGATCACCTCTACTTACCCGGCATCCGGAGCAATAAATGTACTTTTGAACTACAATATAGTAATAAATTTCAATGAACAGATGAATACATCTTCAGTCACCTACTCGTGCAACCCAAACCCGGGGGGCTGGTTGAGCGTTTGGAGTAATGGAAATACAACTGTCACTTACTCACATAATACGTTTGACAGCCAAACTACTTATACGTTCCAGATCACGAATGGGAAAGATATTGCGGGAAATACCCTCAATCCCAGTATTCCAAATCCTTGGAGTTTTTCCACTGTTGATAAAACAGCGCCGGAGCTGAGTCTTACTACGCCGGCAAACACAGCTGTTAATGTTTTATTGAGTGCAAACATAATCGTAACCTTCGATGAGGCAATGAATGACACTTCGGTCACTCACACCTGCACACCCGACCCCGGTGGCTGGTCGGTCATCTGGAGTGGTGGTAAAACCATGGCTGCATATTCTCATAACCCATTCTCCGAACAAACCACTTATACATTTCAGATCACAGGTGGTAAGGATGTTTCAGGAAATACCTTGGCGTCAAGTTCAGTGCCAAACCCCTGGACATTTACTACCCAAGATATAACCGCACCCCAGATCATTGCTGCTTCGCCTAATGATGGCTCTATCGATATTCCTTTAGATATGAATATAATTGTAACTTTCGGTGAGGCAATGGATACTTCTTCCATAACCTACACATGTTCACCCGAGCCGGATGGTTGGAGTGTATCCTGGAGCGCTGGAGATACAGTTGCTGCATTCTCCCATAACTCGTTTGGCAGTTCAACAACTTATACCATCCAGATTACAGCAGCGAAAGACATTGCCGGGAACAATTTTGCGGCAGGAGGAATACCAAATCCATGGACATTTACAACCATAGATGCAATAGCACCCACCATTATCTCCACCTCACCGTTATATGAAAGTACAAACATATTAAAAACATCAAATGTAATAGTCACTTTTAGCGAAGCAATGGATACCTCTACGGTTACCTTCAGTTGCTCACCAAATCCTGCCGGGTGGTCTATTTCGTGGAGTGCCGGAGATATGGTTGCTACTTTTATGCATGATCCTTTGGTTGAGTTCACCGAGTATACATTCCATATTACCAGCGGTAAGGATATTGCAGGGAACAACTTAGTCCCGGATAATATTCCAAATCCATGGGCATTTACTACGGGAGGCAACTCTCGACCTTCTATACAATCAGAACCTATAAAAATAGCAACGGAAGATAAACAATACGCTTATGATGTGGATGCCACTGATGTGGATCAAGAGGATATCCTGACATTTAGCCTCCAAACCGCACCAACAGGGATGACGATCAACGGCACCATTGGTTTAATCACCTGGACACCCACCAATGAGCAGGTCGGGACCAATCCGGTAGTGATTCTTGTCTCGGATGGAAAAGGCGGTACGGTTATTCAAGCTTTTGAAATTACAGTCTCAAATGCAAACGATGAGCCCATTATTACCTCAACACCTATCACAAGTGCAACTGAGGATGTTCAATACAGCTATACTATCGAAGCTCAGGATATTGATACTGGTGATACTTTGAGGTATGCTTTAACCACATTTCCATTAGAGATGACGATTGATACCAATTCCGGGTTGATAACTTGGACACCCACAAACGACCAAGTGGGAGCAAATTCCGTGACCGTAAAGGTGATCGATAATCATAATGGCAAGGATGCTCAATCATTCACGATAACGGTGGCAAATACGAATGATGCACCGGAGATCATATCATCACCAGTGACCTCGGGAACAGAGGATTCACAATATAATTATGAGGTCATGGCTGAAGATCCGGACCCAACCAATGATAAATTAACCTTCTCATTGAACACCTATCCTACCGGTATGGTGATTCACAGGACAACAGGTATAATCTCCTGGACACCCACAAATGACCAGGTTGGTTCGACTAGTGTAGTTGTTCAAGTCTCGGATGGAAAGTTTGGTATGGATACTCAAACTTTCGTTATCTTAGTCTCAAATGTGAATGATCCTCCAACCATTGTCTCAACACCTGTAACCACGGCAACTGAAGATGAAAAATACACTTATGATGTCGAGGCCCAGGATATGGATATTGGTGATAAATTGACTTTCGGCCTGGCTACATTTCCCATTGGCATGGTCATCGATAGTAGTACCGGCCTAATAACCTGGACACCATCGAATGATCAGATCGGCGCCAGCACGGTCGAGGTAGAGGTCATTGATGATCATGGTGAGATGGCTTCATCTGCTTTCACGATCACAGTTGCAAATATTAACGACCCACCAGGGTTCGAGTCTATTCCGAAAACTTCAGCCACTGCAGATACGGAATATATGTATAGTTTAGAAACTTTGGATATAGACCCAACAAATGATAAGTTATCATTTTCTTTAACAACTTATCCCGACGGTATGAACATTGATCCTGCAACCGGTGTGATCACCTGGACACCATCGAAGGACCAGGCAGGGTCAGCTAATGTTGTGGTTCAAATATCGGATGGTAATGGAGGGTCGGATTCACAGACCTTTACAATAAATGTAGATCCTCCGGTAACATCCGAAAAGGGGGAAACAGAAAAGAAACAAGCAGACCAAACAGTAGTTTATTCTTTGATCGGCTTTATTGTTTTTCTTGTGATCATGTTCGTTTTGTTTCTATTTCTATTCTTCAAAAAGAAGAAACCTGCTGAAGAAAAAAAGAGCTCGGAAAATGATAAACCTGAAAAGATATTAATGTTGGATCTAAAGACTGGCATGAAAAAGTAAAAAAATTGGAAAAGTTAAATTGTAAATTTCCAATTTCCAATGCCATATGCATTATTACTACTGAGTTTGGGTGGGAGTTTGAGAATAAAATAGCGAAATTAATTTATATTTTGAAGTGTATACTATAAGTATACAGAGGACATTGAATGCAGCATGCCTGGAACATTCCTTTTTTTAGTTTAGAAAATGACATTAAATTAGGGAGAAGAATCTCCCTAAAACCCTCACTTTATTTACCTCTAGGTGTGGTCTTATGACCACACAATAAAGAATAAAAAGGTGATTGGATGGTAAAAATTGATAAAAAATGAGTAAAGATTGGCGAAATAATGAAGAACACAAAAGAACTGGATGTGGAAAACATTTTGATCGTGCCGATGGAAGATTGGAATCCATCCATATTATCTACTAAACGGAAAGAAATAATTAAAGTTTTAAAGTCAAGAAAAGTTAAGTCTGAAATGGAATTGGCAAAGATACTCAAAAGGGAGCGACCCAATGTATTGAAAGATCTCAGATTACTCGAGCATTATGGGCTTGTGAGGACTGTGCGTAAAGGAAATAAGGTTGTTCCACAGAATGTGAAAAGTATGATCATTACTTACTAATAGACAAGAGTTAAGGAGAAGAATCCCCTTCAGCCCTTTTTGTAAACTTATCCTAGGCAAACAAAAAGCCCAGGGGTAAATAGAGGGCACCTTCGGTAGCCCTTAACAATCTACTCTTTATTTTTTGTGCGGTTTTGGCTGCGCCAAAACAGAGAGGATGTTTCGGACTTGGAGCTAGGCTAATTTGCCAAGGCAAATTAACTCGAGGTAAAAATTCTATTTTTTATAATATTCCCTATAAAAGAATTTTTAGCTCTAGATGATTTTTAAAGGAAATCATTTTGCTCTGGAAAACTCTTCGACTTTTCCACAGTTTGGTGCTTGGGGATTAGAATTCCCCACGAAGTGAGTTTGGTGAGCTAAATGGAGGTTGGCGAGTAGACCCCAAGCTATGGAAGAGGGGTGAAGTGGGGGAGAAAAGATGGAATTCTGAAATAATCACCAATAATACATTCAGTTTACCCCTCCATGAAATTAATTATTAGTAAGATATTTAATAAAAGATTCTTGAGGAATTCTTATGAATGTAAAAGACAAAGAAGAATTAGAAAGAAGAAAAATGCGAGGTTTAATTAGAGAAGCAGGAACTCAGATACGAAAAGAAGCATTAAAAAGGCAAACAATTAATGCCAAAGCAAATATTGAATATGCTAAAACTATGCAAAAAGATGTAAATGAAGATTATGAATTTATGTCTAAAATAATGAAAGAGCTTATGGGAAAAGCTCAAAAACAAATTAAACAAGGAGAAGGTCTTATTGATATAGCCAAAGATTCAATTATAGAAATAATTGCAAAAAGATCAATTGTAACTGCATTTCGTCATCCCGATGTCATAAAAAAGCATGCAATGGATATAAATTATTTTATTGAAGATGTAATAAACAAAATAATTAAAGATTTAAGTAAAGAAGGAATTTACCTATCAAAATTTAATCCAATTGATATTAATGGTGCTTGGCCAATGGTAGTCACCGAATCAAAAGAAAAAATGGATGGATGTGTTGGCATTTTAGAAGGTATAATAGAAGCATCGAAATAAATATGGATAAAACCGTTGAGGTTAAAAATGGTTAAACATAATTAATTTATTAGCCACTTCTCCCAATTTGGGCGTAGTTACATCCTCATCACTCCCTCATCAATACCCCTCCCTCATCAATAACTCATCGCTCATCACTAACACCGCCCCCGAAAATTCACCTCCCCAGTAGAAAGTCCATCACCGTGATGGATGTAGACCAGGGCTATGCACTCGACATGGAATCTAGCATATGATGGGTTTTTGTTGAGAGCCCTGCTTAGTAAAATCCAAAACCTAAACTCAAAAACCCAAGAAAATCCCAAGGGCCAAATCCCAAGCGGAAGTGGGGTGGCGGTGAGGCCGGGAGTGGCGGCGGATGCCATCATGGCGGGGGGGCTGGCGCGGCAGCTTTGGTGTAAACCAAACGACAGTAAAATTTATATGAAGTTAGTTATATATACTTATATAACAATCTTCGAAATTGAATTTGGAGATCGTATATGGCAATCATAGCTGAAGAACAAATTATTCATTATCCACAGTTAGATACCGTATTGATGGTAGAAGAATTCATTAAAGAACACAGTGGTGAATATAAAAAACGAGCTTTATGGGAGCATCTACCAAAAAAAATGATGTATCAAACGTTTAACGTAGTTTATGACTATTTACTTGAGTCTGGGAAGATCGCGCGTGACTCCGAAGGGAAAATTTGTTGGATATGGAATCCTGAATTAGTCAAGAAATATCTAGCCGATGAATTATTGACTATACGATAAATACAATAAAAATCGGTGATTTGGTGAAATCAAGAGTAGTTTTTGCAGACAAAAAAGTTAAAGAGGCGTATAATAAACTGAAAAATTCTAAAACAGAAGATCAGAATATATACAAATGGTTAAACCGAGCTTTTGACGATCTTGCTGAAAATGCGTTCGCGGAATTCAGATACCAAAAAAATTGATTCCTAAAGAATACTTTAAAAAATATGAAATCGATAATCTTTGGAAATATGATCTTCCAAAGGCGTGGAGATTGATGTATTCGGTAGCAAGAGATGAAATAATTATCATTTCAATTATTTTAGAATGGTTACCCCATAAAGAGTATGAGAAACGATTTAAATATTAATTCTTGATTCTGGCACTTATTTTGATCAATGATTTATTATTTGATTCGATCCATTGCCGAGCCGCAGGCGCCTCAGGTACACACCTGTCGTGTCAGGGGTCAGCATAGGGGCGGAAGGTATGGATTTAATTAATTATGAATCTTACAATATTCTGTCCCAAGAAAATCCCAAGGGCCAAATCCCAAGTGTGAGTGGGATGGCGCTAGGGTCGGGAGTGGCGGCGGATGCCAGCATGGCGGGGGGCTGGCGCAAGCTCAGCTATTGATGGAATGATGAGTAGCTGAGCAGGGGTTAGAATTCCGATTATAAATAACAAAATTTCAAGGAATTCTAAGCTCTAACAAAAATAA
>JAEHCK010000183.1 GCA_020696345.1 Thermoplasmata archaeon
AATATTCCTTAATAATCAAGAAAAAAGCTTATGATTTCCATATCTGGGTAAAAAACAATCTAACTGTCAAATTAATATGCTAAAAAAAGCTTAAAAAATCCGAAAAAAATCAAATTCTAACAGAAAATGTCAAATTTGGGTAACCAAAGTTTTACTTGTTGGGTCGAAGTTCGCGTTTGTGGACATATGTACTTCATATTATGTGAAGTCATCATCTATACTTGTTGTTCATGACAAAGATGCTGAGTTCAAACCCGCGGGTACGGGCTCGCTAAATAGAACGGCCTGGGGTGCGACATCATCGCCAATGCCGTCATCGTCACCATCCCCAATTCCGGAGATCTCTTGGGTTACCGAATAGGGAATGGTTATTGTTGTGTATGGGTTGATGGAAAAATAACTTTTTTCTCCTTCACCAACGAAATTATCGTCAAGATAAGCTTTATATGTGAATCTGTGAATTTCTATCGCCGTAGAAGTTGGGTTCTTTATTTCAAGGACCAATGTTGCTTCATATTCATTGATGCTCCCGGTAGAATGCAGCGATCTTATTGATTTATCTTCGATCGTTAATGAACTGGCGGCAGCATATACTGCATATAAATACACTATTAAACCGATGACGATGAATAACGTTATACCGATTTTTATTCGATTGAACAATTTTTGGCGATTTACACTCTTCTCCAATTTTTTTTGTTTTTCTTCATTCATGTCATTTTTCATGATCGCTAACCGTCCAATTAGAAAATTTTTATTCTATTATAATATTTGTTTATCGAAAGTATATGGCTTAAGCTTCATAAAAACATACCTCTTTTGAATTATTTTTTATCACAATTATCTTAGAGTTCGAATTTTTTCCCAACACCACCTTCTTTATATGCATCCGGGAACAAGGCTTGGATCTCTCGTTTATGAGAAGTACAATGACATGGTACTATGATCGAAATACCCTTTATGGCGTCGAACTTGTCAAACCCGTGGAAACCTCCAAGAACTGCATAGACCTTCCCAAACCTCTTTGCGGTATTCAGAATATTTTCAAGCCCCGGGTGCGAGCAGCCCGTAATTACAACCAGTCCACTACCCGTAGTACAAACCAGAGCCTGCTCCTGGATACTGTATCGACCACCTAATGTGCCGGTTGTCATGATGGTTGGAAATATCTTTTTCGGTGTATTGGAAAATGTAGGTTTGTATACTATTATGTTAGAGTTAACGCTCAACAGCCATTCCAGCCCACCGGTATGGTCCCAATGGTCATGTGAGAGCACCACTGCTGTGATATCTTTGGGATCAAGCTCGAGCTCACTCATGTTACGGAGTAAGATCTCACCTTTCGCACCCGTATCGAATAATACGTTCGCTTCTTTTGTCTCGATCAAACACGAGAAACCCCAATCGCTCTTGAACGGGGGCGCCGCTTCATTGTCGTATACTATTGTGATCTTCATTATCTATTCCTGCACTTTAATGGAAGACATTTTCACGGTAATAGTTCGAATAGATCGCTCCTAACGGATTATGCGCCAGGACGCGGTCCTTAACCGCTAGTGTGGACACAGGTGCTTCAGAATATTTAGTGAAAAGTATATCATGACCTATGCACAAACCTAGAATTATGTTCAAGTCCGTTTTCTCTTGATTCAATATAACTGCCTGGCCAATGGGGTTACATGTTGCATCAATTTCTTTATCGGGGTGGAGGCGCTCGAGATCAAATTTTGACTTTTCGATTCCACAAACCTTACAGCATACAGAATGCACATCGAACTCATTTGCCAATATTTCATGTAATACCCGGGCCTCTTCCGACAAGCCCACACAAAATGCTATACCTAAACGCTTATAGCCCATACCTTTCCCGTACAATATCAATTCTTCCAGACGTGTCTTTTTCATGTAGTATTGTGCTTCAATGTGCGCAGAGACCTTCATGGATCCAATAACCTCGGGTGTAAAGCTCTTTTCCACGCTCTCCTTTAACCCCGTGCAATCTTTGCCATTATAACATTCTTTTTCATCACAAAGCGCGCATTTCAATTTGATCACTTTCCTTTATCGATCAGATAATTCTCGATTGCTTTTTGTAGAGTGTCAACCGCCAGTTTTGCACAGTGCTTGTTTTCGTCCGGTAAACCATCCAGAGCATTGATCAGGTCATTATTTGTGATCTTGGATACATCATCGATGGGTTTATCTACAGCCATCTTCGTGGCCATACTTCCACATGCGATCGTGGGTGCGCAACCATTTGTCATAAATTGTATTTCCGTTATTTTCTTTCCTTCGACCCTTAGGAAGAATTCCATGGTATCACCGCATGGGCCCGTGATTATCCCCATACCATCGGGGTCTTCCATCCGGCCGATATTTCGCGGGTTTTTACATTCATCCAGTACCTTTTTTGAAAATGTAGCCTCAGCCTCCGTATCCAACTCATGCTGAATGCTCTCTATCATCTTATCAAAATCTGATTTTTTATGATCGGTTCCGGTCATGATCCTTCCTCCAATATTTTGTTGATGTTTATCCACATCTCCCCGATCTTATTCGAAAGAATACCATTTGAATGCTCAATAATTGTTTTACCATCTATCATAGCAGAAGTTGCAATATTATCATAGGGTAATTTACCAACGATCGGTATCTTATTCTTTTTACAATAATCCTCAATTTCTTTGGTGTTCTCAGAATTAATATCCTCCTTGTTAATGCACACGGTTGTAGGTATATTGAAATGATCGGCAACACCTAATATACGTTTCATGTCCGAGATGCCCGAAAGAGTAGGTTCGGTCACGATAAGAACGAGATCAACGCCGGTGATGGCCGAAATAACCGGGCAGCCGATCCCCGGCGGGCCATCTATAATTATAAGATCCTTATCATTTTCATGCGCCATTAATCGTGCATGATTGCGTACAAGACTGACTAGTTTTCCCGAGGCTTCTTCTGCCGTGTTCAAGACCGCATGTGCCATTGGACCGAACCTGGTCATTGACTTATAGGCGGACCCCGATCTACGGTCAACGAACTCTATAGCGTCAACAGGGCATACTAACTCACACACTCCACAACCTTCGCAGCGTTCGTTTATAATATTATAATCTTCATCGATGGCGCTGAATCTGCAATGTTCAAAACACTCTCCGCAGTCAGTACATTTTTCATTATCTTTAAGTGCGACCTTCATGCCGCTGAATTCTATGGTCTCTTCGATCTCGGGAGCTAGAATGAGGTGAAGGTCGGCGGCATCCACATCACAATCCGCAAATACTGCATTTCTAACTAGTGAGGCAAATGCGGCTGTAATGGTTGTTTTGCCAGTCCCGCCTTTACCACTTATAATAGTGAACTGCTTCATGAGCTATCACCCATCTCTTCTTTGATAGAATCAAAGAGCCCGATGAACTCATTTTTCCACTCTGATAACTCCTGAACAAAAGGTATGCCTTTTGAGTACAACCGCGCTATTTTCTCATCATGTGGGATCTTCATCAATATCTTTATCTTTTCATCTTTACAATACCGTTCCACCCCATCATTACCTATGCCATCACGATTTATTATCACACCAAAAGGTATCTTCAGGGTACGCAGCATATCAACTGCCAGTTTCAGGTCATGCAGACCAAAAGGTGTTGGTTCGGTGACCAGTATGACAAAATCGGCCTCATCAACGGTCTCGATCACAGGGCATGCGATACCGGGCGGCGAGTCTAATATTACGGTCTTTTCCTTTTTAATATTGGCCTTTAAAGCCCTTATTACCGGTGTAGCCATGGCCTCACCGATGTTCAATAACCCATGGTAGAATTCCAGGTTGCCATCTCTATCTCTACCCTTTTCGATCACCCCGATTGCTCGTTTCTCTTCGGTGATCGCATCTATTGGGCAGATCAGTGTGCAGCCACCGCAGCCATGACATAGATCTGGAAAGAATAAGATATTATTTCGAACTACTGCTAACGCATGATATTGACAGAACTTTGCACATTCACCGCAGAAATCACACTTGTTTTTATCGATCTTCGGGATAGAAATGCAAACGTCCTCGATCTTATTCAACTTCAGATCTAAAAATAGGTGCGAGTCCGGTTCCTCAACATCACAATCAAACAACTGGACATTATTTAAACTCAGGGCAAGGTTAGTCGCAATTGTAGTTTTACCTGTGCCGCCTTTGCCGCTGGCGATCGCTATTTTCATGCAGTAGCCTTTACCTTTATTGTTGAAACATAAATTATCAATATCTTATCTTTTCAATGTTTCAATGCTCATGAGGACCACATTGGCCGCCATGACCCTGGCCTTCATGGCCATCACCGTGGCCTTCTCCTCTAAATGCATGCTGTCTGCATGCGTTTTCATTCGTAGCTGCCTGCAGCTTGCCATCCTGCCACATCTGAATAGCGTCTTTGACCGTACCCGTGGCGCCAACATATACCATGATCCCTCGTTCTTCGAACATCATGACCGCTCTACCGCCCAGGCCGCCACACAGCATCACCTCTGCGCCGGTTTTTGCTATGATCTCGGGTGGATACCCAGAACCGCCGGTATGTTCACTTGTATTATCGATGACGGTCACTTCGTTCGTTTCTGTATCCACTAACGTATAAGTTGGAACTCTTCCAAAATGTTCGCCTACGTATTCTTCAATACCTTTTTCTCCCATAGTTGGTATACAAACTTTCATAATTATCAACCTCAATAGTTTAAGTTTAAGTTTAATTTAAAGTTTAATCCAATTTTCTAATTCCTCCGCCTTGACCTTGACCACTGCCTCTACCACGGCCGCCGCCGCCACCGCCTCGACCCATGCCACCACCCATACCGGAATGGGTTGCAACATTGGGCGCTGGGGTCTCTTTTAACTCTCCGGCTTTGAATTTTTCGAGTGCATCTTTCACGGTGCCGCTAACGCCGGTAATGATCTTTATCCCGGCTGCAGATAGGGTTTGGAACGCGTTAGGTCCCATGTTACCGGTTAATACTACCTCAGCCTTCATATCCGCCACATTTTGCGCTGCTTGGATACCGGCGCCGCCCATGGCGCTTGCGCTTTCATTCGATACCGCTTCGAATTTCATGGTCTCGGGGTCAACAAAGATAAAATATTGACATCTCCCGAAGCGTGGGTCCAGTTCTGCATCCAAGTTGTCATCAACTGCTGAAACTGCTATTTTCATTAATTCACCTCACTTTATCATTAACAAAATCTTCGATCTTTTTTATTATAGTTGTAAATTCTTTTGCTGACTTTGATTTTGAATGTTCCACAATAAATGGTTTTCCCGAGTCGCCCGATTCAACGATCTCTGGGTCGATCGGTATATTTCCCAAAAACGGCACACTTAGGTCGGTTGCCGCTTTCAAACCGCCGCCGGTTTTGAACAGATCAATGTTTTTCTTGCAGTGCGGGCATGTCAGGCCGCTCATGTTCTCCAGTATGCCGACGATCGGCATCTTGAGCGCCTTGGCAAAATTCACAGCCTTTCGTGAATCCAATAAAGCCACATCTTGCGGAGTGGTTACAATGACCGCGTGACCACCCGGGATAAGTTGGGCAATACTTAACGGTTCATCACCCGTTCCCGGCGGTAGGTCGATGATAAGATAATCCAGCTCGCCCCAAGCCACATCGCCAATGAATTGTTTTATCGCACCCATTTTCAATGGTCCGCGCCAGATCACGGGTGTATCTTGGTCCTTAAGAAGGAATGCCATGGAGATGACTTTAAGATGGGGTGGAACCGACACCGGTGCAATACCACCGCCCTCGGCGGCGCCTATACGTTCATTCTCTATCCCCAGCATCTTGGCGATATCAGGTCCATTGATATCAACATCCATCAAACCAACTTCATATCCATGTTGAGATAAAGAAACTGCCAGATTAGTGGCAATTGTACTTTTTCCAACACCGCCCTTGCCGCTCATTACGACAATTTTATGTTTAATTTTTGCCAGATTATCTTTAACTTTTTGATCTTCAGATTCTTTTGTCAAAAATACCACCTACAACAAGTTAAACAGAGTTAATGATTACAGAACTAACTAGTTTTCCCCGAATATGTTCGGGTGTTGATGGAGGGTAAGAGTTTAAAACCCAAAGATACAGTTATTTAGGCTTGTTAAAATATTGCGTTATTATCTTTCGTTCACCACGTTGAAGTATCTCTGCAAGTGTGGATGGCGAAACCTTAAATAATTTGGCAAGTGAATCGATGGTTGTCTTTTTTGGCAAATCGTAATAGCCCTTTTCAAAAGCAATGTGGATGATATCCTCTTGACGCTGGGTCAACTGCGCTCGCTTGGTCAAGCGCGTAACCTTTTTTACTTCCACAACACAGCCGGTTTTCTCGAGTTTATCGATCAGTTCAATTAATGAGCCTTTTTCGCCTGTAATTAATTTCCATTCCACATGACCGTCACTTTTTGATATTGCAGAAGTTAAAAAACATCTTGAACCCGATAAGGCCTGACAGGCGACGCATTTTTTGGTTATTATTGACCCGAGCACACCTCCATCCGGTGATGGTGAGATATCCACCTTGCAAATATCTTCATGCCGCTTGATATCTTCGATGATCTTATCGATCTCCTTGTCGGTAGCATTTATTTCGATAAGTGCCCTTCCGCCCGATTCACCGAACGGCATGCAATCCAGGAATTTTATTGGCGTTTCATATTTATTTAAAATAGAATTAACCCAGCTTTCGGGGACCTTTAAATTCAATACAACTTCCATCATAATAATGAACCGCTAAATGTCTTAAGATATAATTAAATTTCTTGGTTCTTCTCCCAACTTTCGTAGGGTACAAAAATGGTGAATGGTAAGTGGCGGGGTTGGTGCTGAACAGATACCGTGATGGGTTGGTGTTGAACAGATACCTGGCGGGGTTGATGCTGAACAGATACCTGACTGGGTTGATGCTGAACAGATACCTAACTGGGTTGATGCTGAACAGATACCGTGTTGGGTTGATGCTGAACAGATACCTGGCGGGGTTGATGCTGAACAGATACCTGGCGGGGTTGGTGCTGAACAGATACCGAGCTGGGTTGGTGCTGAACAGATACCTGGCGGGGTTGGCGCTGAACAGATACCTGGCGGGGTTGGCGCTGGACAGATACCTGGCGGGATTGATGCTGAACAGATACCTAGCGGGGTTGGCGCTGAACAGATACCTGGC
>JAEHCK010000138.1 GCA_020696345.1 Thermoplasmata archaeon
ATTTTTTCTTATTATACGGCAGTTCCTTAACGAATGTTCTCCCGACACTTGGGTTACCTGATCCGGTTACATTTCTAAGTTGTTCTATAGTTGGCTTTGTCACCGACCAAATACGGGCATAACCTCCTCCGCCGATAATGTCCCTGTATAGATTATCAACATCCAAATCATACCATCTATCACGGGCGCTGTAAGGATTATTTTCTTTAATAAACTGTTTTAAATTCTTAACAAGCCACCGTTTTTTCTTTGAACTGTTTTTGACAAGCCACCAGAGTTTTACACTTGGTGATTTCTTTTTCATAATACATAATAACAGATTTTTACAGTTTTGTAAATTGAAATATATAAATATACTAAGAGGATTATAATGAGACTACGTAGTTTTATAAATGAAGTATCAGATAAGGAAAGGTTTCAGGTGGCAGAATTTATCAAATCCATCGAAAAAGAATGTAAACCATATCTGAAATTATTGAAAGGTCGGAGCCCAATGATTCGTGGTATGAAAAACACGGATGACATGGGTGTGAAACCTGTTCGTAAAGATCGAACAAGCAAAATTGGTAACAGTAAAGAAACGGTAAAAGATATAAACGATTATATGGATTATATCAAGGCCGCCCGGAGAGACCGATCAGTTATTGCTATCAGTGAGTTTACAAGTCGTATGTCTCAAATGTTTGGTCAACCATATTGGATTTTTCCAATAGGTGGATTCAAATATACATATATAGAAGCAGCAGATTTTAATTATGGAAGTAACAACTTCAACAGCACTTCTTTTCTGGGTTATGTCAAAGATCGCCGGTGGGAAGACTATGATATGGACGATTATGGATGGGACCGTGAAGGAATAGTTGTCAATAGAGACTTTGACGAAGCATATAATAAGGGATATGAAACTTGGTTTGAATGTGATAGATATTATTATATCAGTCTTCGGGCACCATTTGCTGCTGTCTTCGGTAATCAAATGAAATATATGGCACCTTCTTGGATGATGATGTAATGAAATTTAAACAACATTTGATATTTGAAGAAATCAAAACACTACTGGTCGAACTTTCAATGGATCAAGCCATCGAATTCGCTCAAGACATGCATCAAGGTCAATTACGTAGAGACAAGAAACCGTATTCCGTTCACCCACAAGCGGTCTATTCAATCTTGAAATCCTTTAATGTGAAAGACAAAGTTCTGCTGGTTGCCGCATGGTTACATGATACCATAGAAGACACAACAGCCACATACAATATAATCAAAAAGAAGTTTAACAAACAGGTTGCAGATATCGTCAAACAAGTATCATCGGACCCAAAGGAAATAGAACATGTTGGTAAACCTGAATATCTCCTCCAGAAGATGATCAAGATGGACAACAATTCGTTGACCTTAAAACTGGCTGATAGACTTCACAACGTTTCCGATCTAACATCAGCCTCAGAGAAAATTCATAGTCAAACAATGTATATTTTAACAGAATTGAAAGCCAACCGTGTCCTCAATAAAATTCATAAAAAGATCATTCGTGCCATAGAACGGATTCTCGATAAAGTGAAATGATATGAGACTAAACAGTTACCTAAACGAAATCATAGTCATAGACGTTGACATTGATGTAATTATAAAAACCTTGAAAAAGGATTGCAGTCAAATACTGCAATATTATAAAACACAATCGCCTTTATATAGAGGTGCTATAACATCAGGTGTATTCTTTCCCAAGACAGGTCATAAAAAAAGAAACCCAAAAGATACACCGAGATGGGCACACGATTATCTGAACGCTAAACTTCAACTCAAATTTGGTTGGAATGTCAGAGACGGCGTATCGGTTTCAACACAACACAGACAGGCGTCTGCCTATGGTACTGTACATGTAATTTTCCCAGTGAACGGTTTCAAATGGGCATATTTACAGAAAATTGAAGATATGTTTACATTCATTGATGATCACATGTATAACATTGAAATGGATAATTTTAAGGCTGACCCCGAGGCTTGGAAAGAAAAAATGAAAGGATATTCTCACGGTAATTTCAAACAGGTTGAAACTACTTCACCTTATCGTGCAGCGGGTCTTGACGCTGTACTGGATGAAGTCGTCAACAGGTACACCGACAAGCCCTGGAAGGGTCATGTCGGCGAGGTTTTATTCAACACGAAAAAATATTACCTGTTAAATCTTGGACTGGCTGATCAATTCACCACTGGCGGAGTTCTGACCAGTGATGGTGTCGCTGATCTCTTTGCCAAACTTGACATCTTCCAGAAAGTCGCTGTAACCATAAAATAAACTAAACCAACACGGCAGCAAGTGCTTCTGAATCAACCTTACGAAAGGCACGTTTTTCTGCCTGTCTGACACCTTCACGGGTCATCTCTAATTCTGATCCGATTTCTGCCAGAGTCTTGGCACCACCACGATCCAAACCAAATCTCATGATCAGGACTTGACGTTCACGCTTGGTCAAATCATTATTCAAAATTTCCATCAACTTCTCTGCTCTCTGGTACTGCCAGTACTCATCTTCGAGGTCAACAGCGGTTTCGCCTTCTAACATCGATTCATATGTCAACCCATCTGACGGGTCAGAACCAGGCAACGGTGCATTCAGGGAGACGGTATAAGTTTTATGAGTTTTCTTTTTGTGAATCGGAACCCGAATCATGTCACCAATATTATCGATAGCACGAGTCATGGCTTGTTTGATCCAATGGGTAGCATAGGTTGAGAACCGAAAACCTTTCCGGTAATCATATTTTGTGGCCGCGGTCATAAGACCGATTTGTCCTTCTTGGACAAGTTCATCAAAATCTAACTTACCAACATACCGATTAGCGATTTTCCAAACCAATCTTAAATTACGGGTAACCAGTTCGTTATGTGCCGGAATATCTCCGGCCTCAATGAGTTTTGCTAATTCGATTTCCTGGGCTTGGGTCAACAGAGGTTTGATTGTCATTCAATCTCCTTTCGCATTAAATTGTTGATCGTATTTATATAATAGATCATGTGAGAATAAAAGGCAAGCGATAAATAAATAATAGGATGAAATGGTTATCAATAATATTTTTCATTATTATTTCAATAAGTTCTGTGAGTGCTACTGAAAAAATGTCAATAAAGGACTACGAAAATGAAATTGTCAATTCATGTATAGAATCTTCCAGTGATCCATCCACATATTTTTGTATAGTAAGCGAACTTTATGGTATGAATCAGGTGTTGCATATTTTTAGGTCACAAAGTACATACACGGTGGATCAGTGGAAATACTTTCTGACTTTATTAGTTAAACACTCATTCGGAAATGGTTTCGATTGGGTCCGTATTGATATTGAATTTCACGACTATTTGAACCAAAGCCAAGGCGATAAAATAAAATAAAATGTTGCTATACTGGACAATAACAAAAGCCACGGTAAAAAACGATTCTGTTTTGGTTTTGGTGCGATCAATTCATCGTTGAAAAAGTCCAGATAATAATCTGATTTCCAGTTGTCCCATCGATTGATTTCCCACATCGTAGACAGTTCGACAACCTTACGAATATATTTCTTATACGGAACCACTTCCTCCGTCATAAGAACAGACCGTTTTTTGCAGAGTTCGATGATACGTTTCCAGTAATCAGCTTCAACTTCCTCGTCATAATCATCATTAATTACTGTGACCTTATTCGGTGGGTAATAATCTCCTGAATCAACCATGATTTCTCCTTTATATTTCGAATAATTCCTCTGGTAAATGTGATTTCAGATCATCACGATCCTTTTCACGATTAAATAACTTCTTCCAGAGTAACACCTCTCCAATGTTTTGTAAACGTAAATGTTGATAAAAGCCAGCTGCATGTGACACATTTTGATGAACAAAGAGACACCACCCGTCCTTACTCGATACGTGATAATATTTTGCCGATAGTCCCGGCGATGTCATTTGGTTTTTATATTCTGTACTGTACATTCGATTAAATCTTGGAATACTGGAAAAATCTCTGGTGGCAAAGTCAATATCTGATAATTGTCTGACTGGCAAATAGCCAGAAAGCATCAGAGCCAGACTACCACATACTAACCATTCAGGATGTTTCGTCTGTAATGATTGTGCCAATGCCACGGCATCACCATACCTGAAATTCATGGATTTATGTGGTTTATAATAGATCGGCACTGACATGATTTGCATCAGTATTCATTTTCAAGAGCGCGTAAGGATTCCACCTTATCGTGCGAGATATATTGTGTTCGGGAAATAGCCTCAGTCGGAGACGCAGCCCAAACGTACCATGTACGAGTGACCTTATATCGTTTTTGAAACAAAAGTTTTTTGACCGTTTTTAAAAATTTCATCGGGCTCCTTTCTATACGGTGGCTACCAGTGTCAAAAGCATTAGAACGGCACCAACCAAGATACCGCCAGCGAAACCAGAGCCAGGGTTCCAGATGTGATACCACTTGGCATTATCGATCCACCGACCAATTGCAACAAAAGATTTTGGAAATTTAAAGTCAAACATTATTCTTTCTCCTTTATAATTGGACACGTTTTAAGTTGACATCTGCCTTCCGTTAAATGACAATGGAATGACAATGGAATTTCGCCGGTGTCATCGTCTGCCCATATCCATTTACAACCGATTCGTTGAGACTTGAATAAGTTGCCTCGGAATGAATCCCGAAAACTGTCGGCGACAAGATACGCTAACATGAGGAATATCATAGCTTCGAACATTGGCCTTCTCCTTTTCGTCTCAGCATGTGAAACACCTTCACTTTACAACACTTCGTGCAATGAACCACGAAATATTTGCCGCGTTCGAGTGATGTTTCCTCATCCGTCAATGCGACCTCTTTACCCTGACAGTCGTAGACGTATGGGATGAACAGTGCTTCCACAAATTTATCTCTTTGCATTTTGTCACCCGTGCGGTATTATTTCTATATCCTTTGTTGGTTGAGCAGCATACCCGCCGCGGTCGCCGGTGCCAGCTGGTACTGTTCCAGTGAGTGTGCCCGGTGTCCGGTAATTACCTTGACCGTCACATTCAGGATTTCCACATTCACACAATTCGTGGTTAGGTAATCTCACACCTACCTGTTCCCGTGTAATATGGAGACCTTTGATGAATTTTTCAGTGACACGTTCCCGTACCTCTTTACGTTCCTCGATACGTTTAACGGAACCGACAATGATGTCATCGTCAAAACATGCCACGGCTGTATTTTTCTGTCTATTCCAGCCGATCACCGTGTCATCCATATCATATATGGGATATACCAACAGGTATCGTTCGCCTCTGTCCCAATCCCGTCTGACAAGATATAAATGATCGGGTTTTAATTTTTCTTCCAAATCTTTTAGTTTCATAATATTATTATAGAACAATTCAATTCAGTTGGCAACTAAATTTCGAATAATTCATCCTCCAGATGTTCATCTTTAAATTCTTCCCATGGCGACACACTTTGAAGATCGACATGTCGATATGTATTTGCTGTACCATTATCCCATTTGACATCGAGATAACAGGCAGATTCATTTGTATAGTTCCCGCCACCATGACCTACTGTACCTGTGACATGACCGTATTTACCACCCCAAAGTGGATTATAAGAATCGTCACGATAATAATTTTTAATGGTCAGTTTGACACGATCACCTTTTTCAAATGGTTTGAAAAGTCTCGTGTTTTCGTCACCATACCCACCACTGCCGGGCCAGAATGATTGAAATGATGTTGAACATTCAGCATCTAAACCTATCATAATACGTTCCTTTGACGGTCCTCAAAAAGGGTTCGTATAGTTTCCTCTTTTTGTTTAAAATGATCGCAGTCGCCCTTATTGATCGCCTGACAATTCATCCACCAGTAATCGATTTCGCCTGTCACGAAATTCTCATGTTTTTTACGGGTCTCTTTACAATGGCACATATTCTCAGTCCAGTGAACCATTCCGGTGCCGTGATAAGCACATGATTGTCTTTCTATAAGTCTATGATGGGTACATCTTACACAAATTGTTGATGGTCTATCTGGTATATGTGGGTCAACGTGATACATTATAGTCCTCAATATCCTGTTTCAATGTTTCAGGGTAAAGGTCTGCAACCGTTAACCTTTCAGGATAACCATATCGTTTATTATATTCTTGAAACCTTTCAGACAAATAATCCAATTCACTTTGTTTCAGTTTATCGCCTTCTTTGACCCATCGTCTTATATTATATAGATCAACAGAAGAAAACCAATCATTATATTTGTAACTTGGTGCCACGTATTCACTGGTTATCGGCAAATGACAAAAATCTGCCAGAATTTTGAACCAATGTAATGGGTCATCTATATAATCCTCAAATCGTATCGTCAAGGTTTTAGATTTACGGGCCTCGGCTGTTATGCCCTTAAAATCCGCATAGGCGTTTTGCATTTCATTGGCATATTTCTCCACGCCAGTAATGTCATCAACAGGATCACCTCTATGTTGAGTCACGGCCCACCTGGCTCTTATGTCTCGAACCATATTAATTCCATAGTCACCATACTGTTTGAACCAACCCGACTGTAATACAATTAACATATTTGGTTTCTCGGTGAGACGGTCTATGACTTTTGCAGGACCGGCATCTGAGTCATCAGCACTGGCATCATGTATGAAATCTTTAAAGTTGTCCATGAAGATTTTCCGTAGTAAACTTTTTCCGCCATCAGTCGCTCTAAATATACAAATTATTTTCGGTTTGAGCCGTTTATAACAAATCTCAAAATTATCAGGTATATCAATTGGTTCTCGTGTTTCATGCAACCTGTCCTCTAACATTTTGATTTGTTCAGGTACATCGATGCCAAACCCTCTGTGTTTTACTTCTTCCAACCTGACATCGATACCAGCAGACAAAAATCTATTTTGTTCCAACGATTCGGTGTCCGGTGTATAGGACCATAGGTTTCCGTATCGTTCAAAGATGAAAACTGGAATTACAAAAATACCCACATGTTTCAGATATTTTTCTAACGGTAGAAGAGCGCCATCTTTCGCCACAGGCACCACCGCCCTTGAATTGTACAACATATAATTATGGCCCTCAACTATCTTACAAGACAAGGGACTGAATAAATCTTTCTCATTGAAAAACCGTGTAAAAAATGTGAGAATTTCACCATCAGATAAAGTACTCTCTTTAAGAATTTTATTGACCTCAACAGGATCAATCGCAGGTTCATCTGCCGGTATGGTTATATAATAATCATAGTCGGATATGAGTTTGAAGACGTTGAACGCCCTATGCGTACCACAGCACGCATTAGATACATGATAACCCGTGATGCCATGTTTTTTGACCAGTTCTTTGCCAAGGTCTTCATCATCCGTGGCGACAATGATATCATCTATCACATCGATCTTCTTTGCGATATCGATCATACGGTCAATGATTCTATCACCATCAAACATCTGGATAAATTTGTTCGGGAATCTCGTTGACCCCGTTCTAATTGGTATGATGCCGAGTATTCTCATTTATTCTCCTAACGTCTCGATAGTTGGTCGATGTTTTATATAATCTTTCTTCTTTTGTAAATTTATTGTTATAAACGTATGCCAGGTCTAACGATTTACGTTGATCACAGTCACGACATATATAATCATCCAGTTTGCCAGACTCGTGACATCTCTTTAAATTCAAATACGGCTCACCCTTAAATATTTCTTCCATCGTTTGGGTCATAAAGTCACCTAACAACAGAATACCATTATAATCAAAACAACACATATTGACAGTGCCGTCCACCTGTATCTGATACGGGCTATTCCACGGTCTGCCACAGGTCTTGTTTATAATAGGTAATTTTCTATACTTGAATGTATCGACCCAATTGTGGGGTCTCCATATTTCTAATGTAGCATGATCACCGTATAACGAAATGATCTCCTCAACCTGATCGTCATTTATTCCCTCTATGATATCGAAAGTCAATACCAGATTGATATCAGTTTCTTCGATGATTCGTTTAATATTCCATACAACTTTATTATACATGTACATTGGAGCATTTGTCAACTTTTTATATGTTCGCCAGTCGATGGCATGTAAACTAATACGAACATCTTCAACTCCGATTTCGTTGACCTGATCGATAATAGGGTGAGAAAAGTTGTGACCATTTGACAAAATGTGAATTTTATAACCTGACTCTTTAGCATATCTAATCTTATCCACGATGGTATATTCCCACGGTAGAAACGATTCACCAAACCCAGAGATTGTGACATCAGTTATCTCCGGTAATTCAGTTTTGATTTTATCAACAATAAACTTAAAAGTGGATAATTCCATCACCTCTTGTTTTCGAGTGAAGGTTGTGGAGTGTGGACAGAATATGCATTTATAGTTACACTGGGTACTGGTTTCAATTCTGACTTCGTTCGTGTTAAGCATTATATTTCAAAAAGTTCCTCCGGTAGAGCATGTTGGTCAATCCAATGAGCCAGATCATGATGTTCATACACATTTGATTCTTTATTATCCCAATCGACCCTGACGGGACATCTTCTGGTAGATATGATAAATACAACGGTGCCACAACAATTCCATTTACCGTTAAACAGAGGGTTAGAAGGGCTCGACCCATATTCCCCTGACATATACTTAACTCTGTCGCCAAGTTTAAATTTCAAAAAGTTCCTCCGGTAACAATGGTAAAACTAAACATTCATAATTACAAAAGTCCCGACACAACGCTGCCAGATTCAACCCGCTACCTATCGAAACTGGTTTTATAAATTTTGTACATGTCCAACATGCAGCTTTCATTTCTTTATCTCCGACCCATTGCCCAGTTTCACCATCCATTAATTTCGGCCGCCAGGGCTTTGGTGGATCATCATATATCCAAACATTCATATTTCGAAAAGTTCCTCCGGTAATTCATATATTTTAATCAACCAATGAAACGGGAATCCAGCCGTCATTTTCACTTCTTCAAGCCGAGCAACATTCTTTGGCGTCACCTTTCTAACTGTAAAAGTTTTCCCGATCATCACATCAAAATCAGCAATCCAATGCCAAGACATAACTCGTGAGCCGTTTTCAAAAGTTTCATGTTTGAAGTCGCCCAGTATAACCTTGTCTCCAACGTGGAATTCTGTCGCAGACCCTCCGCCGGATTCCTTGAACTGACGCCATCCATTCTCAGTCTCAACCATAAGATTCACATTGCTTCCAAATGATATGCCCAAGGAAGTCATTTTTCCCATCTCTCCCTTGTAACTATATATAGGTTGTATCACACCCCATTCATCCGCGATTGCTGTCACAGTACCTCCTAAATTTCAAACATTTCATCATCCAAAATGTTTATTTTCTTGACCCAGAAGTAATTGAACCCCGTTGAATCACCCCAATCATCGGCACGTATGCCATGGACTTCGAGTTTGGTAACGTTCAGAATGGTTCCAATATACTTATTCATTCGAGGCACCCAAAAGAAATGTCCCGGTGAATTACCCTGTCTTTCTTCCTGATGATCCTGTAATATAACCCGATCACCAACGACCAAATTTTCTGTATTCTCACTGTAAACTTTCATAGTTTTCGTACCCCATTGATTCTTATCTGGATATCGTTTGTCGTAATAACTTGTGGCCATATCAACCTCCCCGTCGCTAACGCTCCGGTCAGACTTTGGTATCATTTCATCTCCATAAATTGGCACCCACTCAAACCTACCATGACCAACGTCCACCTTTTTGTATCGATTCATATATCGAATAGCTCCTCATCCAGGATTTCTTCTGATTCCGGAACAAACCAATCTTCATGAAACGACCATCGTTTGCCTGCAGTAAGACACGTATGGGTATACCGATATCTGTCACTACCGACATGACCCTCAGTGTCGATCTTTTTAAATTCCCGAAGTGTCACACCATCGAACAAAGGAACCATAAACGGATTGATAAAACATTTTGAATAACGGTGGGTCCACCCAAGTTTGTGTTCTCTCCAATCTTCGATAGTCAACCGAGACATGGTTTTCAATTTCCGCAGTATCATATATCGAACATCTCCTCCGGTACGTAATCGCCCAGTTTAACCTCAACGACTTTTCGCACCCAGTAGAAATTGAACCCACCGGAGACATTCAAACAATAGATGCCATCTTTCTCAACCTGACTCACTTGCCATTCATGCCCGATCTTGTCATCAAAATTCTCCACCCAGAAAAAATTCCCCGGGAAGTCGTCTATTCGATTCCAATCTTCACTTCTGAAATCAAGTAACACAACCTTGTCACCAACTTTGATATGTTCATCATTCAGATTTTTCATACAATAATATTTCCGTTGGATCCTCATCTGGATTTTCCGATTGAACCATCATTTCCACAGACCGGACCACCTGTTCATAACTGATATAAATTTCGGTGTCACAGTTGTTGCAGACCATAGAAGTATGACTCCCGCCTTCTTCCTCCACGTTCAACCGCTGTTTCAGACATTTCGGGCACGTACCCGAGTCGATCAGTTGTTCTAATTTTTCGTAGTCCATGTCAATCACCTTTCCCTCTGGATTCAGAGGCGCTGATCTCGATTATATTCTTTTCTTTTCATCCTTTTCTTACTACTCCACCGATCCTCTTCCGCGAGGTTTTTTGTCCAGTGTATTTTCACAATACCAGTGTCACCGATACATATCATTTTTTCTACCTGACCACAATGTTTACATTTCCTATACTGGTTTTCCAGCATCCACATCATTGGTTGGGTTTCGTGATAACCTACGGAACAAAGTACTTTATGTAGAAATTTCATCAGGGCACCTGTATACAGTACTAAAGATTTCGTAACAATACTACTAATAATTTTGCCTTCGCTTTATACATGGCGGCAAGATGCCACGGTTCACCATATGTCTGTGCCCTCATCGCCTTGATTTTTTTATCAATATTTTCAATGTCTTTTATGATTTGTTGATCGATTGCATCTGTATCAATATACATTATATTACCTTTTTGTTTCTGGACTTTCTCATCATATCCGGTGGTCCGTCTCCTGCATGCCTTGCCCTTGAATTCGGATCAATATTTACCGGCACTCTCGAATTACCATGTTTAGAAA
>JAEHCK010000223.1 GCA_020696345.1 Thermoplasmata archaeon
AACAATTAATAACAAACGTCACAGAATTGATTGACACTTTTGGTGAACCTACATCTGGTTCATACAAGGACATATTAGCCGCAACTGGTTATCTGAAATATGGTAACAAGTTATACACTACGGGTGTAATGGCACCGAGTGCATCATATGCTGGTGTTCATGGTGTGTTGGTATCCGCTGGAGACTTTGATGCTTATACAACATCAGTATCCGGTTCTTATGTATTATCTGATTTCGCTTCGGAAGACCCAGATAAATTTGGTGACGAATCGGTAACATTCGATGCCAATAGAGAAGATGCTTTATCTGATATTTCTTTTATCGCCAGTACCCGTGGTAATCACGGAAACTTTGTAAAAATCGCTCTTTGTGGTTCCGATGTTTATGACAAGGTTCGTAAAGGATCACTGACATATACACAGATCGGAATCTCATCTGAACTGTATGACGATATTGACGCAGTTGATGTTTCATTCGATAGTTCAACCACAACTGAATTCTTGGTGGTAGTGAAATCCGCTGACCAGGATCAGATTGATAAGGCAAGTCCTACATACTTCCTAAAAGAATCATGGTTGGCTTCAACCAATGATCGTAAACTGGACGATGAAGGACAGAACATCTTTTGTGAGACATTCTTAAATTCAGTATCGAAATATATTAGATGTGCCATTACAGCATCTGCCAAGAATACGGTTTGTACATACATTTATACCTCAGGATATGAAGACTTCGGTGGAGGACGTAACAGAGGTTCGGGCATGTTAGATGCCGATATCATCACTGCTTACGAATTGTATGAAGACCCAGAAACAATCGATGTTAACTTATTGATTGACGCTGGAAAATCAACCACTGTACAGACAGAATTGATCGACATCGCCGAAGGTCGTAAAGACACGATGGCATTACTCGATGTACCGAGCCAATTGGTTGTTAATAACAGAGGTAGTGAAACGACTGACATCAGAGACTTCCGTCTTGGTCAACACGCCACATATAACTTGAATGAAAATACAAGTTATGCTGCCCTGTATGGTAACTGGATTGAAATTTACGACAAATGGAATGGTCGATATCGTTGGGTGCCTTTCTCAGGTCACGCAGCCGGTATTTATGCCAATACAGATGACGTAAGTGATCCGTGGTTTGCCCCAGCTGGTTTGAACAGAGCGGTGGTGTCCAACGTAAGAAAATTGGCATACAATCCGAATCAAGCAAATCGTGACATTCTGTATAAGAATGGTATCAACCCAATCGTATCTTTCGCCGGACAGGGTAAGGTCATTTGGGGTCAGAAAACAATGCTTGATAAGAACTCTGCCTTCAACCGTGTAAACGTTCGAAGATTGTTTATCATACTTGAAAAAGCAATCGCGACAGCGGTTAAATACTTCTTGTTTGAGCCGAACGATAGTTTCACAAGACTACAGCTCATCAATATGATCGAGCCGTTCTTACGTGACGTAAGGTCGAGACGAGGTATCTATGATTTCTTGGTGGTTTGTGATTCAACAAACAATACATCAGAAAGAATAGATAGAAATGAACTTTGGTGTGATATCTACATTAAGCCTACCAAGGCCGCAGAATTTATCGTACTAAACTTTATAGCAACAAAAACTGGTGCATCGTTTACGGAATTAGTAGCAGCCGCGGCGACACCAACAGCGTAATACAATGAGCGACCCTTCGGGGTCGCCCTAAAATGGAGGACATAAAATGCCAGTACGTTTTACAATCGATGGCTTTAAATCAAATTTCAGAGACGGTCAAAGAAGTAATTTATTTTACTTTCTCCCTAACTTTCCTGCAGATGTAGTCACTGGAGATATGAGTAATGATAGAGCGACATATCTTGTTAGAACTTCTGCCATGCCAGGCAGTACGCTCGAAGAAATTATGTTGAATTGGCAAGGTTATGATTTTCCTATTGCAGGAAAACATACCTTCACTGAATTACCAGTGACATTCAACTTAGATCATAACGCATATCTGAGACAGAACTTTGAAAATTGGATCAATAAGATTCACGATCCGATCACCAACGAATATGCCATGTTAAATGAGTATATGGTTGATCAAAGATTACAACTATTGGGTAATGATGGTGATGCAGTACTTGAATTCACACTACATGATGCATGGCCAAGAGAAGTTGCCCAGGCGGGACTTGATTATGCTGCCAATGACATCACTCAGTTTGATGTGACATTCAGATATGCATATCATACCGTATCAGATAGACCGACAGGAGGTTAATAGTGGAAAAGTTAGATAAATTTCTGAAATATATTGACGAATCAGAACACATTACCGCCGACTCTGAAAAGGAACAAGACGGGAATTGGGTTGTCAATAGAAATCAGACAAATACAGATTACGAGGGCGGAGATTATCAAGAGCCCAGAGTGGCTATCATGTATGATGGTTCACAAGGACAGAACGGATGGTACTGGAAACTTATCGATGGTAAGAACATAGTGGCATCAGGGGATCATGTCTTTAAAACTGCCGATGACGCCAAAGAAGCGGCAGAAGACTATATAAATATGGATGGTGACACCGGCGAACCAGGCGATGACTTGGGACGTTTAGGTGAGATGGTTGATTGGAATGATCTATACAAAATGGCAAAAGATACAAGTGGAAATACTTTAAAAGAGTTTGAGAAAAAATATGGAAATGTAGTAAGTAGACCACATGTAAAAGATGCCCTTAGTGCAGTAGATTTTAAATCGTTTATGAAAGTCATTAAGAAATTTGAAAACGTGAATGAATTTAAAAAACAAGATGACATTCCTGTTAATAAAGGCAAGGGAAGTAAACAGAATAAAGCCGTCCGTGCGTTCATGGGCAAAGATAAAAAGAAAAAGAAATAAATTCGTGAGGTGAAAATGGTAAAAACTGTAAGCAAGGTAACAAAAGTTTCTACTAAAAAGAAACTTGTACCTAAAGAAGTTGTAAACCGTCAGAAGAATTTTAAGGACTATTTAAACGTCTTTGAGTTTCTTTTCCAACTGCCGGGCAGTAAAGAGACAGTCAAGTTCAAACCAATATCAATCGGTGCCTTAAAGGGGTTCTTAACATTCGAAGGTGAAGTGGAACCCCTGGAGATTACCAGAATGTTCGATAATCTTTTCTTAGAGGTGATTATATCGCCGGAAGATTTTGATCCAATAAATATGTATGTCTATGATAGATATGCCTTATTGTTGGAGATCAGAAAGAAAACAAAAGGCGAAACCAACCAGTTCGAAATGAAGTGTCCTAATTGTAAAGGTCAGAGTGTTCAGTCAGTAGATTTCGAGAAAATCGAATCCAAACCATTGATAGATGGTAACTATATAGTTCAACTTACGGAACATCTTTCTGTAAAAATGAGACACATGACACGTTTACAAGAATTGGAAGTTTATGAAGTTTCAGAACAACTTAAAGTCGAACAAGAATTAACAAAAAGTGAATTGGATACAGAAGTTGGTTTGTTATTAGAAGCACAGACGATTGAAGAAATTATAACACCTGATGGACCACAAGAATTGGAGTTTCCTCTTTTCGATAAGAAATACTTACTCGAAAACATACCACAACCATTATATCAATCTGTTGGTAAATGGCATGAGGAAAACAAATTCGGTCCTGACCTAACTGTTACGGTGAATTGTCCTCATTGTGAATTCGAAGCAACAGAGGATATCACCGATCTAAATTTTTTTTCATAAATAATTTGTTACACTTGGAAGGTCAACTTTCCGATGTGGTTACAGCACAGTTTTTACTTGCTGGATATGGAATAAGTATAGGTGAGTCAAATCAACTTTCGGTTTTTGAATTCGATGCTTTTTTAAATTTAGCGATAGAACGAGAACAAAAGAAAATTGAACAATTATCAACAGATGCGTCTCACTTAGCTTAACGCTAAAGGATTATAAAGTCTAAAGGTCGCTGCCTTTAGGCTTTTTTATTTGGAGAATTATGGTAGACGAACTGAAAAATATTAGTAAAGGCATCAAAGAGTTAGTACATGTTACCAAGACAGAATTTGACAAACTTGCTGGAAAGGTAGGCAGTGAAATCAATAGTGTCATGTCTGAC
>JAEHCK010000078.1 GCA_020696345.1 Thermoplasmata archaeon
ATAGGAATCCGCATTTTCTTCCAGGATATGCTTCAATGTTGGTTTCGTGGTTGATTTCATCGTTGGAGTATATCCTCTATTCACCTATTTAAAGATGAAATCGACTGGTTAGGTTGAAATTCCAATACGTCATAAAAAAATTGTCTGGAACTAAGAATTCTTAAAAATGCATTACAATTAATTCAGAATTCTTACCCGGTCAAAAGTAGGGATTAGGTAAGGATAAAGGGTCAGGATAATAGGGTCCCTAAACGTTATTGTAATTACTCCGAATTCGGACTCTCGACCCCCTAGACTCTCGACATCCTAGACTTGCTTTTAGGGAACCAATCGTTTCCTATCCCGTGGGAAAAGTACACACTCGCGCACGTTTGGCAGGTCAGTGAGTATCATCACGAGCCGTTCCAGGCCAAGACCCCAACCGGCATGTGGCGGCATGCCGAACTCGAAGGCATTCGTATAAAACTCGAACGCCTCAGGGTTAAGGCCTTTATCAATGAGGTTTGACCGCAGCAGTTCGGGGTTATGTACGCGCTGAGCGCCCGAGGTGATCTCTTTTGCACCATAATTAAGGTCAAATGCACGGCAGAGCTTTGGGTTAACCTCGTACGGTAGAGCATAGAACGGTTTTGATTCTGTTGGCCAGTGTGTAATGAAATGGAACCCCGGGTGTGTTTTGGCTACAATGTGCATACCTTCCATAGGAATATCCTCACCCCAGGGTAACTCCAGATCATTATCCTTTAAAAGTTCTAAAACTTGGTCATATGTTACCCGTTTCAAAGGTAATTCCGGTACATCCAGCTTAACGTTCAATAGTTCGAGATCTTTGGAATTACGTTCATTTATCAATTTGATACATCTCCGTATCAATCGTTCGAGGACGCCCATGGCATCCAATTCATCTGCAAATGCCATCTCCATATCTATGGAAGTGAACTCGTTCAAATGCCGGACCGTATCATGGTCTTCAGCCCTGAACGCCGGGCCGATCTCATATACTCGGTCAAACCCCGTGGCCATCATGATCTGTTTATAGAGTTGAGGTGACTGGTTTAGAAATGCAGGTTTCTCGAAATATTGCACCGGGAACAATTCGGTACCGCCCTCGGTGGCGGTTGCAACGATCTTGGGCGTCTGGATCTCGATGAAGCCTTCACCCTCGAAGTGCTGTCGGATCGCGCTCAGGATGGTCGAACGCAACTTGAATATCGCTGTAATATTGGGCTTGCGCAGATCCAAAAACCTGGAGTCGAGACGTGTATCGAGTTTTGTGTCCAATTCTGCCTTGTCCTCGTCTGAGACCCCTAACGGTAACGGCGCTTTGGCGCGGCCTAAAACTTCAACAGCAATTGCCAGAATCTCAAAACCGCTACTGACCTTTTCATTTGGTTGTACAAGACCGTGTATCGAAACAACTGATTCTTTGGTGAGGTCTGTTAACAGTTTATATGTCTCGGCGCCCAGCTCCTTTTTTATTGCGGTTACTTGGAGTATGCCAGTACGATCGCGTAATAAAATAAATGCGATCCCGCCCAAATTACGTATCTCGTGTACCCAACCGGCCACGGTCAACTCTGAGTTGAAATCCTCCTTCGAAATCTCGGCAGAGTATTTATCCCTGAGCGTAAGCGATGTTTTTTGCTTGGTATCATTATCCATTTCTGTCATTGTGAACCACATCGAATTAATTTGAGTTCTTGATCAATAATGATCTTTAATTAGTTTATTGATTGAATGAAATGTATATTTGATATTTAATGTTTAATATATTCTTTAATGCTGTAATGTAGTTGAGATGAATTGATAAAAAAATGTTTCGCAAAAAGAATAATGATGGATGTAGGATAATTTGCTGAATTGATGCTGAACAGATACCGTGATGAATTTATGCTGAGTTGATTCCAGGATTTATTTTTAAAACTAAATTTCAATTAATCGACAGTTAATCCGGGCATCTGTCAATCTACAATTAATCCAGGCATCTGTCAATCGACATAAAATCAAGGTATCTGTCAATCGCTAATTCATCCAGGCATCTGTCAATCGACAATGAATCAAGGTATCTGCCAATCGACAATAAATCAAGGCATCTGCCAATCAATAACTCGTCACTGCCACTGTCAATCAATAACTCATCAAATTATCAAGAAATCTACATAGATATCAAATAATCAATGTAACAGTTAATTAATATTAAATATATATCTATCCCAGTGATGATAATATGTCAGTAATCTATCATGAACGATATCTTGATCATGTTCAAAGTTGGGGCCATCCCGAGAGCCCGGAAAGATTGAAAGCGATCATAGCGAAATTGGGTGAAGCATCTTTCGAAGCCGGGATCATTACACCGAAACCGGCCACCCCTTCCGAGTTGGAACTGGTTCATACATCGGAATATATTGACATGATGAAGAACTTTGGAGAGGGTTACATGGACCCAGATACATACCATCATGATGATACATATGAGATCGCGTGTCTGGCTGCGGGCGGTGGACTGCTGGCCGGCACGCTTGCATTTGACGAACATCGACCAACGTTCGTGATACCGCGACCGCCGGGCCATCATGCTACTGCAATGTCGTCGGGCGGGTTTTGCTATTTTAATAATATCGCTGTTGCGGCTGAAGCATTGTTATCACGAAAAAAGTTACCTGCCAAACGTGTTGCGATCATTGACCTCGATGTCCATCATGGAAACGGGACACATGATATATTCTTCCATAGAAAAGATGTATTGTATATCTCAACACATCAATGGGGCATATATCCCGGCACGGGGCATAGAGAACTTGTGGGGGTAAAAAAAGGCGAGGGGTATACGGTTAATATTCCCTTTAACTCAGGTGCGGGTGATAGAAGTTTCGAACTTGCATATCAACAGGTTATCGAACCGATCATTCTGCAGTATAAACCATCGATCATTTTGGTCAGTATAGGTACCGATGCACATTACCGCGACCCGTTGGCTGATCTTGCACTTTCCAGCAATGGATATTTAGATCTTGCCAGAAACATTCTCAAACTTTCATCAAGGGTTTGCAGATCAAATACTGCATTTTTCCTGGAGGGTGGTTATGATGTTGACGTACTTGCAGAGATCGTAACTGGAATCGTAGCCACATTTGACAGTCATGATTATGAGCTTGAATTTACAAAAAAGGTGGATTCCGATTGTGTTGGTGAAGATGCACTGAATTATGTAATCGAGGTGCAGAAAGAGTACTGGGAACTATAATGGAGATCAATACAATTTATTGTTAAAGTGTTTCACTTAAATTGATATAAAAGTTAATTTGCCCCGAATTCTGGTGAGGGATTATTATTAAGAGGAAGTATCGAACTGATTATCTTAACGCAATGATCTTTCTATTTCTCGTCTTTTTTAATTGATTCAAGAATTCCATAACCATTTTCTTATAATAGATAGCTCCTGGGTGGTTTGGATTTTTCATCAAGATCGTATTCAAGTATCTAATTGCGTTATAAAAATCTTTTTTTCGTACGGATTCACGTGCAAGCTTTAACAACAGGTCAGCTTGTAGCGAATATTTACTTTTGTCCAAAGGAAAGTCCTGGGTATAGCCGATATAGCCATATCTTTGAACTTGTTCATTTCTTATTTCCTCAGTCATATTATTCCTCCCCTACCCGTTCACGATTTCGGTGATTTTGGTTTCACCTAATATTCCCAATGCAATCCTCAAATGTTACCCGCAGTATGCCTAGAATTATATATATACGTGGGAATATATATAGTTTACGGGTAAACTTACAGCTAAAAAATAAAAAAAAATTGCTATGTAAAAAAGATAATGGTTGAGGCAATTTTTTTATAAAGAGATAAACTCGATGTATGAAATCCGAAATTCGAATATATAAACTCTAAACAAATCCAAAATGAGAATATCCCAAACTAGTTTTTCCTGCTGATGTTTGAAATTTAGTATTTAGTATTTGTTTAGTAATTAGAACTTCGGATTTAGAATTTCCTTTCATTAAACTATTTCATTTTCCATTACACGACAATTACTGTTGCCTGGGCTGTGGCGGCGGTGGTGGGTTGCGGTCTCTGTCCCTATCCCTGTCATCATAGTCTCGATCTCTATCATCGTAGCCTCTATCTCTATCATCGTAGCCACTGTCTCTATCATCGTAGCCTCTGTCTCTATCATCATAGCCTCTGTCTCTATCATAATCATCTCTTGGTGGCGGGGAATCACGCGGTTCACGCGGCCCATAAGGATCGTATGGTGGTGGCGCCCGCCCTATTTGTTTCTTCTTTTTAGACATTACGACTACCACAACAACTATTACTATAACCACAACAATTCCTACGACCCCAAGAATGAGCATCATATTATTATCAGCTTCATCATCGGAATCGCTGGACGAAGTACCGCCTTTTGCATCAAGGCCCGAGAATGTGTTCTCGATTGTTGTTGGGTCCACGGTTTCAAATGTTTCTGTGCCAAACCCTTCGGTTTCAATTTTTTGCGGGTGGCCGGATTCAGGGTCAAAGAATGATTTACCCGAGCCTTCGCCGCAACCAAGCAGATTCATGGTAGCATCACCACCAGGGGCTGCAACACCGCCATGACCAAGTATATCAGAAGTGGACCGGGTTCCACGCGTATATGAGGCGGATATATCATAATCTATTTCGAATACTGAGAAGGTACCCGAATCTGTGGTGACACTATCTTCGCCAACTACATCAAATGTGCCTGACAGCGTGAATGAATCCGTATCAGAGTCTTCCTCATCGGTGTCAAAATCAAAACCTATATCCAGATCTTCATCAGATAACATCTGCATGTCTTTTTCCATCGCCTCGTTCATATCGGTATGGACCGAGTATGACCAGGTTGTGGTCACTGTAGAAGTTGATGTCCAACTACTATCTGAAGACAATGGATAATCATACATTACAAATGGTGGGTCATAAGTCTGTGTTGCATCGAATGAATAATCCATATCCATTCTCCATTTCTTCATACTCTCGTATAGTTCCATGTAATCAGATTCATCATATTCCTCTGCACGTGTATATCCACTGTAATCCATCATTTTCGAGCCATCTATATTCATTCGCATTTGCAGAGACATGGTAAATTTGGCGATGGCAAGTTTAGCTGTTGTCAAATATGCATGGCCCTCATATAGGTATGAATACGAGAAACCGGGAACATCAATATCAAGATCGTAAGTATCATCTTCGGAACCATAACTTTGGTCCCACCAGATCTTGACATCATAGCACTCATGACCATTTACTGTTTCAGTACCAACTACCTCAAAACCAATACCATATGTTCCAAAGTATGAGGGTACTTCATACCCCCACGATTTGCCAGTATTCCACTGCGGTACGGTTACTGTGCCGGAAATACCGGCAGCCATGGTCGACATGACCATTAAGAAAACTGCGCTTATCATTACTAACGTGTAAAATCTCATTGTTGTTTGGCTCATTTTAACATCCTCTTTTCGCTTATAATATTAATACCTATGCAATTCTTAATAATATCCGTTGAATATAAACTTTATTATGTTATATTTTGATCTACAAACTCGTACCTAAGACCACTTCGTGGGTAAAAGGTGCTTGATTGTTGCTTATGGAGGTTTGAGGTTTGAGTACGGTTGCTGCGCAACCTTGAGGTGTGAAGGGGGATTAAAGGTTACGGGGTGAGGTTGCCTCTCACCTCAAGCGAACGAATGAAATTCGTGAGCGTACTCTCACCTAGGTTAGAATTCCATATTTTTCATTGAATTATTTTTGGAATTCTAAGCTCGAATAAAAATAAGAATCCAACAATAATTTTTCTTATTTTTGTGACGCACACCTAATTCACCATCCACCATTCTCCATCCATAATTCATTAAATTTTTCAACTAACAAAATAGTGCTAACACCTGTGTTCATATCCCCAGGTCCAGGCCGCCGGCGACAAATATGTTCTGCCCCGTTATATATCCTGCATCATCACTGGCGAAAAACGAATGCACCTTTGCTATTTCGCTCGGCTCGGCAAAGCGCCTGAACGGTATCTTTGCCGCGAATTGTTTGGCAATATCTTCCGGTATCTTTGCGGTCATTGGTGTATTGGTTGCACCGGGCGAGATGCTGTTTACAGTAATATTATTCCGCGCAGATTCCAATGCAAGCGTACGTGTAAGGCCGATCACGCCCATCTTGGACGCAGCATAATTGGTCTGGCCCAGGTTACCAAGAATGCCAATTGATGCAGTGTTGATGATCCGGCCATAATTCTGATCCTTCATGATCGGGATCACAGCCTGGCAGCACAGGAACGTGCCCTTGAGGTTCACATTCAATACGTTATCCCATTGTTCCTCGGTCATCTTAACTGCAAACGAATCCTTCGTTATTCCTGCATTGTTCACCAGGATATCCAATTGACCAAAACGCTCGACAACGGCCTTCACCACAGATTCCACATTCTGTTTGTTCGAGACATCCAAACCGAACGCTTCAGCTTCATGGCCTGATGCCTTACATTTCTCCGCAACCGCTTTTGCGGATTCTTCGTTTATATCACACACCGCAACCTTTGCGCCTTCATTCACGAACTCCAGCACCGTTGCCTCACCAATACCGCTGCCACCGCCGGTGATCATCGCTACCTTATCTTTTAATCTCATAGTTTTCTCCTCCATTTTTATTGATTCTATAATGCTGAGTAAGGGATTTGGGAATTGGATTGTGGGATTTGGGTATTATCGATAACACATCAACCCACATCCCACACATTTCATTAATAATATTGCAGTCCACATCCCTAATCCCTATCCTAATCGAAATTATTTACCATTTCATTGTTTCCTCTTCATCATCAAGACCCATTCCATCTCAACAACGGTTTCATCTCGTTGGTTCAATACATTTGCCTCATATGTGATAATACCCTTATTGGGTTTACTGGTCTCCTTTTTCTCTTTTGTTTTAAGTTCAAGATGGATGGTATCACCGAATTGAACTACACCTGTATACTTAATATTCATATTAAGCAAAGCCAGATTTGTCCCTTCGAACACGCCTAACTGGTTGATCAAACCCGTGGCAATTGACACGACCAATAACCCGTGTGCGATCCGGCCGCCAAATTGTGAGTTTTTCATGAACTCATCGTCAGTGTGCAGTGGATTGAAATCACCTGAGATACCGGCAAACGCGACCACATCCGACTCTGTCACGGTCCTACCCGCAGTTACTATCACATCAGCCTCGGTAAAATCCTCGTAATACATTCCTCGCATTTTATATGCCATTATTATCACTCCGTTATCGATTTATAGGAAATCCCAATAATTTTGAGTTTTTGATTTGGGATTTTTCTTCTTCTCCTCCATTATTTTATATTTAATAATTAAATGAAACTCAGAATTTCAATCAAAATAGTCCTTCATATCTGGCGATCATGGTTTGTAATATTTCGGATGTGCCGCCGCCAAACAACAGGAACCTCGTGTCCCTGAAGAATCTGTTCACTGGGTACTCGTTAGCATAGCTATATGCGCCAAATATTCGTGTTGCTTCATCGGCTGCACGGCAGGCTACTTCAGATACGAACAGTTTCGCCATAGATGCTTCCTTCAAACACCTTTCACCACGATCTATCATCGCAGTTACGTCATATGTCAATAGATTTGATGCATATATCTCTGTTGCCATTGTGCCAATCTTCATCTGGATCGCTTGATATTTCGAGATTGGTTTGTTAAATTGCACACGATCCTTCGCATATTGAAAACTCTCTTCATACGCGCCTCTGGCGAGGCCAAGGCTTAAAGCCGCGGTCATAATCCTTATCTCGGCTAGAATTCTCATTAGATTACCCAATCCGCGGCCCTCCTCACCGAGACGGTATTCTAATGGTATATGAACATCCTCGAGTGCCAACTCAGCGATTAATGTAGCGCGCGTGCCCATCTTATCAAATTTCTGGCTTACTGATACACCCGGTGTATCACGGGGAATGAAAAAAAAGTTTACACCCCTAATACCTTTACTTTTATCTGTTTGACATAGCACAGTAAACATATTGGCATAGGGCGCATTGGTAACCCAGGACTTCAGACCGTTTATTACAAATTCGTCACCTACCTGTTTAGCCATTGTTCGTATGTTACCTAGGTCAGACCCTGCATCAGGTTCGGTTAGAGAAAACGCCCCTACTAACTCGCCACGGAGAGCGGGTTTCAGATAATTTTCCTTAATCTCCTCTGTACCGTGGTTAAATAGAAAATCGGTGCTCATCAAGCATTGCATAGCCGTGAACGCCGCCACACTCATCGATACACGTGCCAGTTCTTCACACATAATGCAAAACATCGTACAGTTACCATTAGCACCACCAACCTCTCTGGGATATCTGATCCCGAACGCACCCATCTTACCCAAACGCTGGAAGATCTCTCGGGGAAACTCCTCGCGCTCCTCGAGCTCGTTTGCGATAGGTTTAAGTTCCTCGTCCGCAAACTTTGCAAATGTCCGCCGTAGCAATTTCCGGGCATCTTTTTGTGTCATTTACCTACCCCCTGAGCCGCGTTAGCGCCAAGACGAGTATTCAACTCCTTAATAATGGCCGGCACGATCTCATGAACATCGCCGATAATGGAATAATCCGCAATCTCGAATATCGGTGCATCGGGATCCTTATTGATCGCCACGATCACTCTCGAATCCTGCATACCGGCTTTATGCTGTATTGCCCCTGATATGCCGCAGGCGATGTACAGCTCTGGCTTTACAACCTGGCCGGTCTGACCCACCTGCTGATCCTGGCTCAACCACCCATTCTCTATGGTCACCCTGGTTCCAGCAACCTCGCCGTTCAATACCTTGGCGAGCTTTTGCAATTGTTCGAAACCCTTTTCCGACCTCAAACCGCGACCGCCGGCCACTATTACTTTTGCATCACGTAAATTTACTCTACCATGTGGTTCTTTAACATATTTCAACAACCTTGTCATCAGGTCTTTATCGGTCAATTTCGGTTTGCTTTCGATGATCTTACCTTTATGTTTCTTATCCGGCGATAATGCGGTCATAACACCGGGTCGTACGGTTGCCAACTGGGGCCGTGATCTTGGTGAAACGATGGTCGCCATGACATTACCGCCAAATGCAGGTCTGGTTTGCAGCATATGGCGAGTTTCTTTGTCAATTGTAAGCTCGGTACAATCAGCCGTTAAACCCACGCCGAGGTTTCTTGAGATGCGTGGTGCAAGGTCGCGGCCGATATGGGTTGCACTGAGCAGCAGAATATTTGGTTTGTATTTCTTGATTAGATCAACGATCACTTTCGAATATGGAGTTGTTGTGTAATCATTTAACTTCCTGTCACAGCCTAAATATACCTTCCGGGCGCCGTAAATAATTAGCTGTTTTGCCAGTGCATTTAACTTTTTTAAGTTGTCACCTAATAGAACTGCACAAAGTTCTTCATTTAGATCTTTTGCAAGTTCATGACCACAACCTAATAGCTCCAGCACCGCAGAGTTTAAGACACCGTTACGCTGCTCGGCAAAGACCCAGATACCCTTGTAGCCGCTCAGATCTATGACTATTTCCTTTCTATCGGTTTTTATCAGGCCGTCTTTGCATACCTCGATGCATGCACCACAGCCTGTACAGCGCTCGTTCAGAACTGCTTTGCCGTCTATTATCTCAACTGCGTCATACGGGCAGGCCTTAATACATAACTTGCAGCCTTTACATTTCTCGGGCTCGATCCATACTGTCATATTCAACATCCAAATCTTTAATGGTCTTTATTCAGTAATTTACCTCTTTTATTTTCATTTATGAAATTAAATTAGATTCTTTGAATGTAATTCTTTAATTAACTGGTCAACAATTTCTTTGGGTTCGCCTGTCAATCTCATGCCTGCACGTTTCAATTCAGGTGAGAATGTTTTGGTTACCAGTGTTGCAGAGCCGTCCAGACCAATACTTTCCGCCGAAGCTCCGATGTCTGCGGCATTCCAAACCTTGATGGCATCTTCATGCACCACACATGCATCCATGATGCCGTTTACAGAAGGATACCGTGGTGTGTTCAGAGCCCCTAGTGCAGTAATAAGCACGGGTAATGGTGATCCAATAACCTCAAAACCAGCTTCCACCGTACGCTCTGCAATTATCTTTTTTCCTTTCTTCTCGAGCTTGCGCACGTAAGTTATTTGGGGTATGCCAAGAAATTCGGCCACCTGAGGGCCGATCTGGGCCGTATCACCGTCGATGGCCTGACGACCGCAGATTATTATATCATATTTGCCAATAGTTTCTATACATTTGCCCAGAGTGTAAGAAGTTGCAAGAGTATCTGCACCTGCAAATGCGCTATCAGTGAGTAATATGCCAAGATCCACACCCATTGCAAGCACTTCCAAAAGCGCCTCTTTCGCCTGCGGCGGGCCCATACTGATCGCAGTGATCGTCCCACCGTACTTTTCACGCAGTTGTAATGCGGCTTCTGTGGCATTCAGATCTTCGGGATTTACTATACTCTCAACACCTTCCCGGATCAGGGTTCCCTTTTTCGGGTCGATCTTGATCTTGGTGGTATTTGGCACCTGTTTTACCAGAACGATTATTTCCAATGCATGCCTCCTCCCTGATTTGATTCTACGGATCTAGTAATGTGAGAATGTTCAATGTATTATGAAAATATAATGTTTTGTATATTGAAAAAAATGTGATTAGATCATTGGAAAATGTAAAATGCAAAGTCAAAAGTTAAACTTCATTAATTTTCTGGCAAAAATTTACTCGAGCTAAGAATTCTTATAATAAATAACATTGAGTAAAGAATTCTTACCTAGGCAAAACGTAGAAGTTAAAAGTAGAAAGTGAACAAAATTTTTACAAGGGTAAAAATTTTGTTTTTAGTAATATATACTTGTTAGGAATTTTTAGCCCAGGACAATTTGTCTTTGCAAATAGTCTAAGTTTGACTTTTCCAATTCCCTCAGCAATATATCAACAGCCACTATTCCCAGTCTACAACTTCTTCATCATCGAAATCATATCCCGGCCTCTTCTTTGTTTCATGTTCCATCCTCTTGGGGTATGTACTTCTCGACGGGTATTGTTGATAATCCGAATCATAATACGATAAATCATCGTTTGATGATGGTGGTTGTGTTTGTGTTTGTGTTTGTTGTTGTGACCGAGTGGTGGTATCAGTATCTTCCCACCCCGGACCAGGTTCATAATCACTGGGTGTACGGTCCGGATATTGCTTAGTCCGCTGTTTTTGAACTGGTATGTCCACATTTTTTGATTTTTTTCTTCCCTTTCGGCCAAATATACGAGGTTTTTGTATATTCTGCGTTGGCTTTCCAGTACGTTTTTTGGAAACTCTTGTATCGTCGGCAACCGCTGAAGGTGACGGTCCTTTTTTAGATGCTTTAGACCAGATCATACCGAATACGATTACGCTGATCAATATGAATACCCCAAGAAATACTACTGCTAAACCCGGATCAACTTCCCAGGTTTCATCCTCGCCAGCCTTATCTATCGTTGCCCCTTTTCCACTCTCGGCCTTGACCCGTAACGTGATGGGATGTTCGGGGTTTAGATCAAATGGATAGTTATTTCCCAATGTGTCCTCAAAATTAATATAAATGGAAGAAGTGTAAGTGGCCCCCGGGTCAACATCACCTGAATTGATCTTAAACTCAAACACCGCCCCTTCATTTTTATTAATAGATTTCGGTCCCACGGTACTTTTTTCAGATCCGAATAGATTTGACGAGCCATTGAACATTAGCTTGACATTTTTAGCATTTGAGCCTCCACAATTGTAAACCTTTACAGTTAATGTAAAATTTCCATTTGGCTCGATGTTGTCAGTAGTAATGTCCGAGATCACGCATCTGGGCGGTATATGGTTAATATTTAAAGGCAGCTTGACCATTGTTGTGCGTTTCTGGTTGAAAGAATCCAAGCAAGTCACCTGAATGGGTACCTCATGTACACTGGCATTCGCATCTTGAAAAATATCTACAATGAAATGTACTGTATATTTGTTCGAGAAAATTGGATCATTTGCACTAAATAATGTAAAGTCCTTTTCCTGTGCATCGATATACTTGGGAGTTCTACTCAAATCATTCAACGGCTGTAATGGTGTTCCATTGCCAACACTTATTTGGGCATTTACATTGCTCAATACATAATTCTCCAGATTTGTAAGCTCAACCGCCACTAGCACACTATGCATATCTGGTTGTACATAGGTCGAGGACATTGCCAGCAGATCAGGCTCATTAATATCATTTTCATCATCACCTTCTTGTACATGTACCAAAAGAAATGGTGTACAACCAACATTCTCGCTAGACTGCTGCGCCATAATTGCTTCATGGAAATCACACTCATCGAAATCAATTAAGGTCATTCCATCTTGTTTGTATCGAGCTGAATATTTGATCGGGATACGATATAGTCCTGGCGGTAGGTTCTTGATGATCTCTGTGGAAAAATCTTTTGTGGATGATTGGCCAATGTCAATATCTCCAAAATTGACGCTCTTCCAAAAAGTTCGTTTATTTGCTTGGGCACCCTCATCATAATAAAAATCCGATTTAAAGAAAAATGCAGCATTATCAGTAAATAATTCTACATCAACCTCTTTTAGATCGATATTACCGTTGTTTGTAAATTTCAATGAAAATGTCCCATTGGTCGCCCCTTGATATATTTCGACATTTGAAATATACTTGCCTGAAGATTTGGCGCCTATTTCGGGCTCGGCAATTTGCCCATCCAGACTTACGATCGGTGTTTCCGATATCTCAATGAAGATAGGTACTCCTTTTTCTATAATAGTCTTTGTTCCCAGTTTATAAGTAACATCGAAGGTACCCACAATTTTTTGTGCAGTGTCATTTATCGATCCGGCACTGGTTAATAACCATTCGATATCCTCATAAGAACTAGTTCGAAGTTCTCCAACCACTGCCTGATTATAGTCCATGGTAAAAGATTGCGGCAAATTCAGTGTGATTTTAACATCATCTATTATCCCATAAGCCGAACGAATATCTGGTAGCACAATTAATTGATTTGTTGCACCCGAGTAAAGAGGGATGGTATTTCCAAAATAGTTCCTGGCCACTAGTTCAAGTTCTTCCCCAAGCAAGGCGTTTCTAATTCTGGTTGAGAGCTGGAGTTTTATATTAATAATATGGTCTGTTTTGTTAAATTTGTTATTTTGATCATCTACCACCGTAAAATCAATTTCGATTATAAGCTCATATGTTGTGATCTTTGCGTTTGTGCCGATAGATAGCTGGTAATTGAATTGTCCAACACTATTGGAAGAAATATATGTATCATTTGAATATGGGTGCATGATCTCAATGGCACTGCCAACACCAGGCCCGGGTTTTAATGTGGTATTAACATTTTCCAGGTACCCCTCGGGATTGATGTTTTTTATGTATACCTCAAAATCATCATAAGAATCTATGAATTCTTGTCCCAGATAAAAATAATAATAACCATCATCACCATAGACGCCATCGTGTGGATCATCATAGGACGATGATGAGCTCCAGAGCTCCAGGTAACCGTCAATTATTGTGCTGCGACTGCCAGATCGTGTACATGCGGCTTCATTCGAAACAGTGCCAGGATCGGCTACTGATACATTATTTATTATTCCAATGATACCCAACACCAATATTGTCGTACAAAATACTACAAACTTTTTATTTATACTTACAGATTTGGTTCTCATAAACCCCCCTCAATATCGCAATATTATTTCTTTCATATTTGTATTTATTGGTAGTGACCCGACAATAGTTTTGTGTATACCGTAACATATTTATCCAATGATCACATAGATATTATACTTTTATTATTTACTTTTTAACTCGACAAAAATTTCAATGGTTAAACTCATTGAATTATTATTCGATGAGGGGAGATAATAAGAGTTATGACATGGGATGCCAGGTTAATCGGCCGCGAGAACGAACTTAAGACGTTATCGTATGGCTTGGAACAGATACAAACGGGGCACGGGAGCATTCTTTTCATCAACGGTGAAGCTGGTGTGGGAAAAACCAGACTAGTAGAAGAACTAACAAAACAAAAGACATCCTTTGATTTTGAAACACTGACTGGGCGATGCATTTATCGTGAAGGAACAGACCCCTATCTTCCGTTTATTGAAATGTTTAAAGGTTACTTGAGTGTACATCCATACCTAGCAAAAACTATATTATCATCATTTATGTCACCTGCGGAAGTTATTTTTGATATTTATCCATCGGAAAAGAGTAAATATTCCCCAAGATCGGTGGAATCAGAGAAAAATAATACGGATGAAAATAATACATCGATTAAAACTTCAAACCTGGAAATAGTTCATGATATACAATTATTGGAAGGCAAACATCGAATGTTTGAGACCGTGTCCAAAATCATCATCAACATCTCACAAAAGAAACCATTGGTTATGTTCTTGGATGATTTACAATGGGCTGATTCAGCCTCACTACATCTACTTCACTATTTAGCTAGAAATATTACGGATCAACGAATACTAATACTTGGTGCATATCGTCCGGAGGACCTCGATTTTCCAAAAGAGTACGTACATCCACTTCAGGAATTAATTACTCGCTTGGGCTCCGAAAATTTATTCTCTATTTTAGAACTAGACCGTTTGAACCTCGATGCTACTACTCAGATCGTGAACGATTTACTTGAGGTCGAAAAAGTACCCAATGATTTTGCTGAATTGATCAATAGTGAATCTGAGGGGAACCCGTTTTTTATTAAGGAAATTTTAAAAACCCTGATTGATGGTGGAGCGCTCTCTATCGAAAGGGACCAATTAGTACTCAACATCTCACCAGAGGAGATCGTAATACCAACAAGCATCAAAGAATTGATCAATCTGCGACTACAACGACTTGATGATGAATGTGTAGAGGTTCTGGAATATGCTTCCGTAGTGGGTAATGAGTTTAACTTTGAATTATTAAAAAACATTATTGAAATTAAAGACTCTAAATTGATAAAAGTTTTAAATAAATTAACGGAAGCAAAATTTATTATTGATCAAAAAGGTTATGAAGGTTTCACTTGGAAATTTACACATAATAAAACCCATGAGGTAATTTACAATGGTATTAAAGAAAATATAAAAAAAATAATTCATCTAAGGATAGCAAAATATTTGGAAGATGTAAAAATTGATAATATTGACGATGTAGTGTATGACTTATCATACCATTTTTATCATGGTTTTGATTTTGATCGTGCATTGTCATATTCCATCGAGGGTGGCGAAAAGGCAATAAAATCCTATGCAAACAAAGATGCATTGAATCTTTATAATATTAGCCTGAAATCATTGCGCAGGTTAGACGAAAAATTGGCAAACACTAACCATTATAAAGAGAAAAAAATTGAAGTCCTTTCAAAGCTTGGAATTTTGAATAAAACTATAGGTGAATGGGATAAAGCAATAGATTATTATGAACAGACCATACCGATCTGTGATGAAATTAAAGCTCCACAAAAAAGATCCAAGATCTATTTATATCTGGGTTGGATCTATCAACAACGCAGTTGCTGGCATGAAGCTCAAAATTATTTTCGAAAGAGTCTTTCAATGGCTCAAGTGATACAAGATTCATTCATATCTGCAGAAGCCTATCATGGTTTGGGTGCGGTGTATGAACGTGAGGGTGAACTGGAAAATGCTTTGGAATGTTATTCCACCTCGCATAAGTTTGCAGAAGAAAATTATGATTCTCTAAATCTTGCAAAAGCTCATAATGCCTTTGGTAGGGTTTATAATCTGCAGGGGAATTACTCAAAAGCAGTTGAACATAAGAAAAAGTCGATCGTTCTTTTTGATAAAATTCATGATTTACCTGAACTCGCAAAGGCCTATACGAGCCTGGCAATTACATTCTATGATATGGGTGAATTGGAAAAAAATATTGAATTTAATGAGAAATGTATTGAACTAGCCGACCAGATCTCTGATATTAGGATCAAAGGCTATGGTCTATCAAATACGGTTGAGGCACTAGTAAAAAGTAGCCAGTTGGAAAAAGCTATAGATTATGCATCCAATGCTCTTGAGATCTTTAAAAAACTGGAAGAACGATTTATGATCTCGCTAAGTCATATGAATTTTGGCATGATTTTTCATCACAAGAAAGAATGGAGCAAATCAAAATATTATTTTAAGAACGCTATTGGGTTCATGGAGAATCTGAACATTCCATATCATTTGGCAGATTGTTATCGACAATTTGCAGATATGTATCGCTCTAAAAATGAACCAACAAAGGTTAAATATTATTTAGAAAAATCCAGGGAAATCTATCTCTCCATAGCTGCAGCTAACTATGTGAAACAGATCGATGAAGAATTGAATAAAGTTAGTTTAATTCGATGATTTTGTCTAGTAAAATAGTATCTATCGTAGTCGGGCTGGATTGATGCTGAACAGTGGCAGAGATTGATTGATGTTGAACAGAAGCCAGGTTGAGTTGATGTTGAACAGATACCTGGATGGGTTAATGCTGAATAGATGCCGTGTTGGGTTGATGCTGAACAGATACCGTGATGAATTTATGCTGAGTTGATTCCAGGATTTATTTTTAAAACAAGGTTTCAATTAATCGACAATTAATCCCGGCATCTGTCAATCGATAATCCATCCAGGCATCTGTCAATCGATAATTCTACCCGGCCACAGTTAAGCAATAAATAATCACGATTACAGTAGTCCATTATTGTGGCTCGCCACCGCCATCAGTTTGCGGTTCACCGTCACCATTTATTATATAATCTACTAGTCCTGGGATAAATTGCGGTTCGCCGCCACCATCAACCTGTGGTTCGCCGCCACCATCAACCTGTGGTTCACCGCCACCATCAACCTGTGGTTCGCCGCCACCATCAACCTGTGGTTCACCGCCGCCATCAACCTGTGGTTCACCGCCGCCATCAACCTGTGGTTCACCGCCACGAATTCCTATTGAAGTTCTATCGGAGTTCTCTGCTACACTGGTTGTCGCTAACATTAGTAATAGACTTATTATTACTACAAAAACAAAAGCAGCATTTTTTAAACCCGTTATTTCACCTCCAACGCCAAATATCCGGAATATTGGATATAGTAGTCAATTTCTTCAGATTTTTTCATATTACCAACATCCTACACCCTTACATAAAACCGTAGTTATGGTATTATGGTTTTATTGCAATGTTGTATATGCGCCCCCATACTATTTAAAGTTTTCTCAACCATTTAATAATTTGATATTTAATCTCATCACTGGTTATTAATACTCGATAATTCTATATAGTAAAATGTAATTTGTGGGTTAGATTAATATGGGCATAGAATCAGGTTTAATTGAATGTCCCTTCTGCAAGAGTCATTTACAGGATACCAAACAGGAGTATGTCGATTGCCGTTATTGTGGCAAGCGCTTTCGACGCGGCAGTACGAAAGAAAAAGAAGAAGAGCTGCGGCGCACAATGGTGCTCGAATTGGCCGATAAGACCCAGAAAATGAAAGTGGTGATCTCTGCCGGGAAAATGGTTGGACCGATATTCATCATTTTTGGCGTACTCTTTATTTTCAGTAACGTGTTTGAATTATTCGAATTACTATTAATGGTTATATTCATCGCCAACGGTGTAGCCTGGATGGCAATCAGTGCGGTCTACAGCTCCAGACTGGAGAAGCTCCAGAGCAAAATGTTCGATATCTCGGGCGGAAGAGCCGTATTTGAGTATTAAATTCAAAGGTGGCAAATATGAGATATAGAAATAAAACCAGCATTTTGAATAAAGGTTTTGCAGTTCTTCTGATCTTGATCCTATTATTTGGCCTGATCCCACAGATACTATCAGCCGCCTATGTGGAAAATAACCAAGAGCAAATGAACACATCTCCTTCTACACGTTCGCAATCACGGGCAGGGTTGATCGTTGATAGCGATTTCACATTAAGTAGTTCAACATCAAAACCCTGGGTATGGGTCAGGAATAATGCAACACTGACAATTCCCGAAGGAATTAAATTGGATCTTACAAGTGACAAGGGCAGGTTAAATGTAACTGACAACGGTACTGTAATCGTAAGAGGTCAATTAGATGCCTATTATATTTCGGCAAATTGCAAAAGCTTCCAAATAGATGGTGGGTGGGTTATATGTAATAATAAAAGAACTGTAGGTGGAGTGGGGCTGCCAACAGAGATCACCATACACACCAAAGACGGTATTGAACTTTCTAACAAAGCAAAGATCGAATGTACGGGGCAGAAAGGTTCGAGCGGTTATATTGGTTACGATGCACGTGTTGAATTGCAAAGCAATTCATATATTTCGATCACAGGTGGCTCGACAATAGAGAGTAAAGGCGGCGACGGCGGCCAGGGTTCAAATGATATCAAAAGCGGCGGTAATGGCGCCCAGGGTAGTATTATCTTAAAAGCTAATGGTACGGCTACAATAAAAAATTCCACAAAACAATCGGCTGCACTTTTTATTACGGATTCAACACTAGAAGCCCGCGGTGGAAGGGGAGGAGATACTAAGATCAGTGGTGGCGACGGCGGTGATGGCGGACTTGGGAAAATACGGATTGAAACACTAAAAGAAAGTATTGTGATCGAAAAATGTGAGATGATCAGTGCATTTGGCGGCGACGGTGGATCTTGTGTTAGCACTACATCGGATCGAGGTCAAAAAGGCGACGCCGAGCTTTTTGTTAAAAGTAACAAGTTCTATGTAGATGATTACAAGAAAGATGACCCGAAATTATGGCTTGATCCTTCGAGTTCATTTATTAAACTGAATGGTGAATATAATACTTTTAATATCGAAGCCAAAGGTGGAGCATATTTGTATACACCTGTTCTTTACAATACCCTGCCAATTACCCTGGACACACAAACAACAATTTACATCTATAATTTCCTTCAGGTAACGGTGGAAGATCACTCGCGTCAAAAATTACCTGGTGCTGCCATAACCGTCAAGCTGGGTTCTGCGACCGAGGGTTCCGGGACCACCAATGCAGGGGGTCAATATAACTTTTTATTACTGGCTTATCAGATCACAAAAAGCGTCAAGAACGATGATGCCCTACAGGCATATACGGTCTCAGCAAGCTTGTCGGGTGTTAAAGAGACCGTTTCAAATGTAAATTTACCTGACCAGTTTAATCAACTGACAGTCAAACTCGCTCTTGTAGCCGTCACCATCGACAATATCATCTACGGCGGAAAAAGTTACATGCCGGTAAACAAATTGGAAGTTGGTGACTTGGTGACACTGGAGGGTAATGCCAGCTCGGGCGCCGGTGCCATAGAAAGTGTAACTGTTGATATATTTAAAGCCACGGAGAAGATCATTAATAAAGCCGCAGCTGAAGATATAGCCGACGTGGGCAATGAGGCATTTAGCAGATGGAGATATGATCTTGACACTACACAATTTAACAACAACGATGTGGTTAAGATCGAGGTAACGGCAAAAACCGAGAAGTTTGCCAATACTGCAAATGTGACCTTAAAGATCAATCAGGAAATAATACCTGACCCACCGAAAGTGACCATCACGGACCTTAATATATCCGAAGGTAAGTATTTCACAGATACCGAGAATTTACATTTCCTGATGCTTGAAGGTACGGCCTCCGACGATGATTGGAAGTCGACAATATTAACCAGCAGCCAGTTCGTGGATCAAATCAGGATCATAATAAAGAATGGAAGCGGTCATATTGTGTTATCGGAAATTCTAACATTAGACCATAATGACCCGGAAGTATATGATCAGGATACCGGCAAATACACATGGAGCTTTAAATGGGAGACCCGAAAATGGAGTGCCACTACAGAGGACTATGTATACCCGGCTGGCGTATATACTATCCATGTGAGAGCATACGATGATACCAAACCGGAGTCACTTGAGTCTGATGAACAGACCATAACGGTCGAGCTAACGCATACGGGCCGTGCACCAAGTAAACTACCAACCGCGGTGATCAAAAGTATAACTGCGGGAAAGAATGTGGAATTTGTTAACTACAAGTATGACGAAATGACCAAAACCGCGGTTTTCAAGTTTAAAAGCGAAAAGGGCAAGTCAGATGTTACGATAAATTTCGATCTATCGGAGTCTTACGATAAGGATGGTCCGGATGATGAGCTAACATACCAAGTGAAAATAGGTGGCCAGGGCATTTCAGGCACTTGGCAAGACTCTCCATTGATCAAATTCGAGGTCTTCGAATATGTTGACGAAAAGGAAGAAATCAGCTATACAATGCAAATAAAGGTCAAGGACAAATATGATTGGGAAAATAAAAAATTGCAATTGATAATTGATGAGAACACTGGAGAAGATGTGCTTGTCAATAATTTAACCATTAAGATCGAATTTATCCCCGAGGACCCGCCATATAAGACACCCTTGGCCGAAATATTTTCTTTAGAACTCCATCATTCGGAAATTCATATTTTATTTTTTATTTTAATTATAGTTTTTAATCTTATAGGGATTATGTTGATAACTTCAAAGTTCAAGAAGATAAGCAAGCGTAGCAAAGCACGTGAGATCGCTTTGAGAACGTCAAAACAAAAACAACTGGAAGAGAGTGCAAAAAAGAGTGAGGATATATATTCTCATCTCGAATTCGTCGATGATGAGTCTGATGTGGGTTCTGGTCAGGTGGCGGTAGCAGGTGCAACTGCGGTTAGCCAGCTATCAGAAGAGGAGTTGAATCCAACGATCAGTGTTGACCAGTTAGCCCATCCTGACGAGCCGGAAGCACCCAAGTTGGTCTCGGCAGGGCAACCAATATTTGAATCCGATGTAAAAGTGGATAGTATAGGTACAGTTGCTCCGCCAACTACGACAGCACTCGCACCAGTACAATTACAGCCAGGACAACCCGCGATGGCACAGGCTCAAACTCAACCACAACTACAGCAACCGGTTCCAGCTGTTACAACACCTACTGCGGCACCCGCCGCGGCCACAGCCACACCAACATCCACATCAACATCTACACCGGTTCAAGCACAAATTGCACAAAAACAGGAACAACAGCAGCAGTAATGCGATTTTTGAATTTTTTTTTGATGTGTGAACAAAACTTTTATATTTTTACTTTTAATATTTTACTTTAAAAAAATGCGTTCGTTAACATTTTGTTTGTGAAGCATTTTTTTTATTACATACTTTTAAATATGCATATCTCGGTTTGGGGGCATAAATCTAAGTAGAGTAGGGCAGTGGGCTTACGTCCACCACCCCCTCATCAAACCGTACATGTGGTTCTCCCCCATACGGCTTTCCGATGACCTTCTTTCTTGCGCTTTCGATTCGTATGACCTGTGTATAATTTATGGATTCGTCTGGTCTTACTCTTCTTGGCTGCAAGATATAGCTTTTCTCGAAGTTCTTGTACTTTTTCATCTATGTAATTAGCTTTCGCATTCATTACACGTACCTCCAGTCCGAGCCTGGTCAAAGTAGAGGTCCTTTCCTAAGCAAAGTTATGTTGTCTTTGC
>JAEHCK010000053.1 GCA_020696345.1 Thermoplasmata archaeon
AAGTGGAGCCCGAGCCCGAGTCTGAGTATAATGAGATCACCTTTCGGGAACGGGATCGGATTTGTTATTACTGATAGATCGGGCTCTGATATATTTTAGCTGATATAGGCTCGGATTTATTATCACTGAGATAGGCTCGGGCTCTGATATATTTTAGCTGAAATAGGCTCGTGGTTAATATCTACCGAGCCTAAACCATCGAAATATAAGCAGAGCCTGACAAGCGAAACTTAAACAGAGCCTAACGCAGTGGAGCCCGAGCCCGATAATAATGGAGTGATATCTTAGATTTACATGAATTCTGCTCCTGCAAGCCGACTCCGAGGGACCTCCCCTCATCTCCTGTGCCACATCGTGGCACAACGACCCCAGACCCCTAATTATAACTCTTACACTCTCCAACTCTTACACTCTTACACTCTTACACTCACACACTCACACACTCACACACTTGTATTCTCTATCTGACCAGTCGACCATTCCCAAAAGTTTTTTATAGCTCGGATTTTATAATGTAAATTCATTCAATATAACCCCGACTTAGCTTAGACTGGCTAGAGCGGCCGGCTGTAGACCCTAGGGCCGTCTTACTGCCCTGCCGATACCGGCAGATCCCCAGTTCAAATCTGGGAGTCGGGACCATTTTTTTTATCAAAAAGAATGATGTCACTATAAGTCCTGATGGGCTGTCAAGAGTCATTGAAGATTTATTGATTTCTTTGGAGTCAAGCGTCAACGGGCTCTTCGACTCTCGACTTATCATCAATAATTAAATACCTCGACTCTCGACTTATTATCAATAAAAAATCAACTAGACTCTCGACAATATACACTTGTCTAGCTTGAATACACTTCGGCCTCATCTTTGGTTTTTTCATCGATGATCAATTTTACATTAAAGACCGCTTCATCACGAACATCAAACTTAAATTTCGAAATCCAAAAATCGTTCTGTTTGACTGTACCGTTATTTTTAATGGAACCTCGATAAAGCTCACCGATCTCACCACCAATGGGGTTGTATAACCATACCGTTAGAGTCTCCGGGCCCCGCACAGAGCCTTGGTTGTAGATGGCCACGGTGACCTCGATGGATTGTGAGAACATACCCGATTTGGAGATAACGCCCACTGCATCACTGATATATATGTCGTTCAAACAATCACGATATATCTGATCTAATATCTTATCCTCATTTTCATTATGAAGTTTTAAATAGGTAACAATACTGGTATCATCCGGGTCGTGGATCTTGATCGATAATAATTGAACATCGGTTTCTGGCCCGTCCAATACAATACTCAATTTATCATATAATGTTCCAATAAAATAACTTTGCAGCTCGAGTTTTAAATTCTTGCTGTAATAATTTCTTGTATTATTGATCTCCACGGTGACATACCTGTAGTATTGGCCGGTTCCGTCATCTTGGTAAAATTCACCAAGAACCACATCCTGGAGCCAGATCGTACCTTCTTTATATGTACCTCCCACTGTCACCCCATCATCATCAAGTAAGCCCAATGGGTTGTTGAAAATAATGATATTTGCCGACTGTGTACCTAATAAGATCACGCATAAAAGTGTTGCATACACAAGCGCCTGGGTATGCCACATGGAACCATTGAACACTTTTCGATATGCAGGAACATTCGGGTTTTTAAACCGGCTCATACTGCGATAGATCGCCCTGATATCTTTCGTTGAAACTACAAAACCAACTAGAAAAACTATCAAGATCACCAAGATTCCAATAATGATCAGGTTAAGTTCAAAGGCTAGAAACTTTATGGCCATCGAAATCGAGATGAGAATTGTGCCTATGATCATAAATGTTAAAGCTATACCGGTCCTGGTTTTTATGGCTCCGACATTTACCGGTTTTGTCTCGGCCTTATAAACACGTTCGAGTGCAGCCTTGATATCATTGCGTGTCAATGGTTGACATTGGTTGCCTTCTGGCTTGGCTGAAGTTTGCATTTGTGTCTGTGTCACATTATTTTCTGCTGCCAATATTTGTCACCTCATGATACATTTTTTTGTGTAGATAATACCTCAACAACATCATCTATACTAACATCGGTATTAACACATCCGTCTTTGCGCAGTGGTATGATCTGGAAAGGTACTCGATATTCAACTTCGGTACGGCCTGTGCCCTCTTGAAGCTCATTTAGGCATGCAACGGCCACTACACCCTGCGGTTGATATTTCTTAGCAATATTGAACACCATGGCGCCGCCAGGCACGACAAAACTTTTATATCCCAATTGCTCCGCAATTCGGGTCAGTATGTTAATTTTACAATCTTTGGTGCAGTGTTTGCACTGCAGACCTTCATCATTATAAGTCCCTTTACAACGCTCTGCCGTGCGTAGACAGTGTGGTAAAAAAAAGAAGCATTTGTCTGCCGGTATCTTTTTAAATGCTTCTTCATTTCGAATGTTATATAGTTGTATGCCAATTTCTTTGGCCTTTGAGTTGGATAGCCCCAGTTCCTCTGCAACTTTAACCGCCTCCCATTCGATCGAGCTGTTATTCTCAGCTAAAGGCGCAACCTCAAGGTCAGACTTGCTCTGGTTAAAGAGCCCAAGGCCCATGTAAATAAAGGCAATACCGCTGATGATCGAGATCGAGAACAGATCCAAATGCTCACCAACTACAAAAAATGCGGCGACCATCGGTAGGAAGATCCCGCCCACTACTCGAGTGACATTTGGAATTTGTGATAGGGATTTTGATCGTGATCTAGATAGATATCGTGAACTTACAGCATTCAAGAATAACCCAATAACTATTATCAATAGTATCTGGCCCTTCATCAATATTAGGGATAGATGGGCCGCGATAATTATAGTGAGGCAAAAATGTACCAGTATAAGTAATGCATAGTTCTTGTACCCGAATGTACGGATAGCTTTGGCAATTTGAGGGTTTCTTATCTTTTTCGGGTTAAATATCGAATCAATGAGCAGACATGAAACCAAGAATAATAAGAATAATATCCCGCCTTCGACTATATTCATTTGCGGTATCATAGACATTGAAATTATGCCTAACCATAGTGCGATAACCAAAGCTGGTAAACGCCGTAAGATCTCCGAGATATTAATGGCTCGACCATAGCTTTGCATCACTAATTTTATATTCGACATTGGATAACTTCCCCTCCCAAGAGGTTTTCGTGAGTTGTTGTGAGTTGTTGTGAGGCGTCATGAACTGTCATGACATCGATTACTTTGCCGTATAATATAAAAGTACCTATTCTTTCAGGATATATGCATTTAAATATATATGAATTGGGCATGGACATATTTTTAATAATATTTGAACTCTTTGCTATACTATGCTGCCTGGGGGTAGGGTTTAAGCGTTATTCTTCGACCCTTCTGGTCATCCGATTCTGGTGGTGGATTTAAATAATAAATAAGTATCACAATTATCAGAATAAAAAATCAACTTATCCAAGTATCTTTCAGTGATATTAAATACCATGTATCATCGTGTTTCTCTAAATAGACTTCAACTCCTCTCCCACATGTAGGTGTACTAACGATACCCAAATAAACTGTGGCATTTGTGTTATTATCATTAAATTCAATTATATTAAAATATAGAACGGCAATACCATAATCATTTTCTTTATGAAAATTATCGATCTCACTCTTTGTTAAGGACAAAATATATCCCTCAAATCCATTGTATTCTTGATGTTCAATTTTATTTTCGCTGTTATTGTCTTTTATTATTGTAATTTCAGCATTAACTAAAATTAATTGCAAATAATATTTATCAAAATCATCATTATAATAATAATAATAATAATTTGGATAGTATATGGAATTCTTTGAAAATAAATTCCAAAAAATTAGTTGTCTAATTGCAGAGATATCATTTTGTTTTGTCTCACCAATTAAAGGATTATGATCTTTATTATCGATTGTCCCATCTTGATCAGTATCAATATCAGATTGATTAGTCATTAATATCTGTTCTAAAACATCAGGAAGTTGATCCATATCTGTATCATTTAAATATAACTCTTCATTTATTGTTATTATTTTAATATTATTTCCCAGACTTGAATCTAATTTATCCTTAAGGTCAATATGAATAATAATGATTTTATTTTCTTTCATAGAAAACAAATATGAATACTCATTAAAAAATCCAAGATTAATGTCTGTTAAAATCATTTCACTCCAATTTTCAAGATCATTTGATTTACAATACCATAAATCATTAAATCTAAAAACTCCTGATTTAAAAAAACAATAATATGTCTTTTCCTTATTTTGGATAACTTTACCATCGTTTCCCTCAAGGGGATAATTCAAGATTTGTTGCCAATTTTCACAATCTGATGAATAAATAAGATAATTATTTGTAGAAATTAGATAATTGTTATCTTTATCTAGAGTAAGTGAGGTGATAAAATCATCTAAATCCAATTGATAAATAAAATTTTCAAATTTCCAATTTATAAAATCTGGTGAGGTAGCTTTGAATAGTTTTGAAGATCTACTATAAATTATCAAATAATGTTTCGTTAAGTTTTGAATAATACAAAATTTATCAATATTTGTTCCTTCCGAAAAAGAGATTTTAATAGGTTCTGACCATTGAAAAGTTTCTTGCAATGTAGAATAATAAATTTCTGAGTTTGAAATCCACAATAAACTTATTGTACCGTTTAAGTCTTCAAAAATCTGTAAGTTTTTAATTTCATTGTCCCATTCAATATAAGTTGGTTCAGTCCATTTCTGCAAATTATTTGATTTGGTGATAAATATTTTTGAATTATTATCATAATCACTTTTTCCTGTCCAACTTAACCAATACTTACCATTTTTATCCTGCAACATTATTGGGTTATTGTTATAAATAGTATCTGGATTCATGATAATTGCGTTATTCTTTTTGATAACTTTTTCGTTTGACATTAAATTTTCAACTAAGATCGGTGTAGTAACATTATTTTTTTTCCCACCTTTGTCAATAACCGTTAGTGTGATTTGATAAATTCCAGCGTTATCAAATACATGTGTAATTTTCGAACCATAACCAATTTGTTTATCTTCAATACTCCAGGTATAGTTTACAATATTTTGATCTAGATCTTTTGAGTTACTGCCATTAAAAACAACATCCTCACCAGCAAATATATATTGATTTGTTTGGACAACGGCTTTTGGTATGTTATTCTCCAATACTGTTACCATACAATAATCTTTATTTTTCTGACCATTAGCATCAATGATTGTTAATGTAACATTATATGTTCCCTTTAAGTTATATTTATGATTTGTATTTTGACCATAACTAAAAATCCCATCACCAAAATCCCAAGAATAATTAATAATTTCTCCATTAGGATCAATTGATAAACTTCCATTAAAATAAATTGCCTCGCCTTCATAGATAGTTTGATCTATCCCCGCTTCTGCTTTAGGTTTTTGATCCTTTGATGATTCTCTCTCATTTCCAATACAACCAGTTATAAAACTAATTAAAATTATAACAATTAATACTTTTATTATTTTTTTATATTTTCTTTTCTTCGAGATCATGTTTATTCACTTTTTTATCTATTAATAAGGTTAAATGATTAATATGAGGAGTAATTCTTATTATCCTTAACAATCACATATAGATGTAAATATTAATAATACTTTTCTATCACTTTTATTTTAATTTCTCAATTAATCTGGGTCTTCATAATCATCAAGGTCTTTATATGGAGTAACTTTCAACAAATACCCCCAATCTTCTATTTTTAAGTACCTATTATCTTGAAATACAAACAATTTATGTTTAAATATGAAAGATAATTATTTTATCAATAGAACCCCAAAAAAAAAGAGTGCAATATTCTTATAGTTTATAATTCTATTTCTGGGTTTGTAATTTAAATAATATATAAATTATATAGTTAATTTAAAACCTTGAAAATATTTATATCAGGAGTCTTGGCATCCCATGGTTAAAGAGAACGATAAGTGTATAGTAATATTGCTGGGTACTGCCCAAGATGCAGGTATACCGCAGGTTGGGTGCTCTTGTGCCAATTGTTCTCGGGCAATAATGGATAACAAGTACAATAGATGTGCAGCCTCGTTGGGCATTCTTAACCCGCACAGTGGAAATGGCTATCTGATAGATGCAACACCGGATTTTAAGGAGCAAATGATATTATTGAAAGAGATCAAACACAAATATCTCTCAACATCAACTCGTCCACCGATCGGGCGTGGCAGGTATGATCTGGGGTTAAAGGGCATATTTCTAACACATGCGCACATGGGACATTATACTGGTCTGCTTCAGTTGGGCAAAGAAGGCTGTAGTGCAGAATCGATGCCAATTTACTTAACTAGGTCCATGAAGAAATTTCTCGCGGGTAACCAGCCCTTCAAAGACTTGATAAGATCCCATCATGTTATTCCACAAACCATAACGCCGGGTAAGCCGTGCTTAACCGAAAAAAATCTGGCAATTACACCTATCATGGTTCAGCATCGGCATGAATATTCCGATTGCGTAGGATTTTTACTTGCTGGACCAAACAAACGCTTATTATATGTTCCTGATATGGATGTGCTGACCAGAACAATACTTGACTTGATACCCAAGGTGGATATTGCGATCCTGGATGGAACTTTCTACAGTGGAGAAGAATTGCCGCCGCATCGGAACTTTGAGGACACACCACACCCGACAATTTTAAAAAGTATTCGTGAATTGAGTCCATATTCTAAAAGGACCAGGATACATTTCACTCATTTTAACCATACGAATCCCGTGTTGGACCCGGATTCGGATCCTGCGAAGTATGTCAAGTCGCTTGGCTTTGGCCTGGTGCCCGAGAGGTGGACGTTTAGGTTATGAAATTGTTATTACTGCACTTTTGCGTTTTGATTTAGATGTAATCAAGCTTAATTGATGCTGAGCAGAAGCCAGGTTGAGTTGATGTTGAATAGAAACCGGCTTCTGCCAATCAATAACCCATCACGGCTTCTGCCAATCAATAACCCATCACGGCTACTGTCAATCAATAACCCATCACGGCTACTGTCAATCAATAACCCATCACGGCTACTGTCAATCAATAACCCATCACGGTTACTGTCAATCAATAACTCATCATTGCTACTACCCACCGATATCTAATTTTGATTTATAATTCCTTCAGCTTTTTATGCATTTTAACAACAGATTCCACAGCCGCCTTTGCACGATCGATACGCGCACTCGCCTGTAGCCGAGTCATGCCCGGGCCGGTTATGCCCAGGCCAACGGGTTTGTTGAATTCCAGCGCCAGGTCGGTGATCTTTCGTGCGGCGTGTTGTATCACGACCTCATCATGCTCGGTCTCGCCTTCGATCACTGCGCCAAGTGTGACCACGCCATCCACATCATCCCTGGCTAATAAACTCTTCACACCAAGCGGCATGTCATAGACACCAGGGACCTTGAATATATGTGTAACATCTGCACCCAAAAACTCTGCATGTTCTTTTGCTAACGAGATCATCTCCATGACGATATCGTAATTGAACTCGGAACCGACTATACCGATCCTTATCTTCTCTTCAGCCATGATTATCACCTTTTTTGATTAATTTTTGAACTTTTCTCCTGATCTTATAGCAATATTTTTGTTATCGTAGGTTTAATTCTAAATCCTAAATCCGAACTTTTAAATCCAAAGTAAATCCAAAAGCCCAAATTCTAAGTTTAGGATTTTATGCTTGGGATTTTCTTGGTAGCATTTGGATTTTAGATTTGACCTCTTTTTATTTCAACATTTTTTTCTCTTTTTACTATTAATTTAATTATTTACCATTATAGTTATAATCATCATTGTCTAGCCTGCCCTGCATCCTTGAACCCCTGCCGTTGGCCAGTGCCGGCCTGTTTGGTCAAGCGCTCTGGGTGGAAGAGCAGGTCAAATGCGTTCTCGGCGTGCTCGCGCGAACGCTGGTCCGCAAGCCAGGCTAGCTCTTTTTCGTCTTTTGCCTCGTCCTCATGGACGAATACTTCGATGATATGTTTATTGACCATTAACTGAGTTTGAATTAAGCCCTGGGACGCCTCGTGGGCACAGATCTTATCGATATCCTTGCCGCCGGGCATACCTAAAGCCATGACGATATCACAATTTTGTTCCTCGAACAATTTCTTACATGCAACCGGAAGGTCTTTGACGCCAGGGACACTGTATCTAACAATTTTAAAATCTATTCCCAAACCATTCAACTGGGTGATAGCGCTCTTGGCCATATCGAACCTGGCAAAAGTTGTGTCTGCGATACCTATCAGTTTCATTTACCCCTTTTCTCCTTCCCCTCGATCTCTTCCATCTTTTTCTTGAAATCATGCCACCCGATGATCTTGGTGATGATCTTACGTGTCCCGTTCAGGTCATAGTCAAATTTCTCTAAGCGTATCACTTTAATGGGCAGGCCGCGTTTATCCATTTCATTTATGATCTTTTCCTCATCGTGCTGCTGGTCATAACCCAGTGTGATTATATCCGGTTTAATTTCTTCAACAATTTTGTACATGTCGTCATGGTAACCAAGAACGGCCTTATCCACCGGTTTTAGGGCATTCACAAGTTCCAAACGCACATTTTCGCTCGTGATGGGTTCATGCTTGTACTTACGCACGGTCTCGTCGGTGGCGATCACTACAAATAGCTCATCACCCAATTTTTTAGATTTTTCAAGATAATGTAAATGTCCAAGATGTAGAATATCGAATACGCCGGATGCCATTACTTTTACCATTTTAGTTCTCCTTTTCCCACGACTCGATTATTTCATAACCCTCTACAAATATTAACCCGTGTTCGGCAGCGTATTTTTTTGCACGTTCTTTATTCCTGGCTTTGCCATTATTATCCATCATCTCGCAGATCGTTGCCGATGGGGTCAGGCCAGCCATGATAATCATTGCAGTGGCTAGCTCGGTATGTCCTTTTCGGTTTTTTAATAATTCCTTTGACGAGGTCAATAATGATACATGTCCAGGTGCACGGAACTGCTCACCGAATAATTTTCGTGCAAACCCGTTCTCAGCTTCACTGATCGTTGGTATCAATTTAGAAAATTCCGTAATTGTCATTGCCCTGTCGTTATCTGTAATCCCGGTGAAAGTTTTCCGGTGATTAATGGTAACCGAGAAAGATGAGATCTCATCATACGGTATATCGTTTGGGACCAGTTCGCGCAGTACATTGTATTTCTCGCCAATATCATGAAAGATCTCTGATAAATATGGTAACCCCAACTTTTGCCGCGTTTTGTAATCTACGGTTGTACATACAAGGCCTCCGCCGTCCTGGCGTAGTGTCCTAACACTTTCAGATGTGACGAATGTTGACGCTATGACCAGGTCAGTCTCTTCCTCGCGGCCGTCTGCATCGTAAATTAAAATAACTTTTCCGGCTTTCAATGCTTCTATTGCCTGATTTACCCTGGAATTTTCAGTCATGTACTCAAGGGTATAATTGTAGTTTAGGGTATAAGTTTTTTGTAGCTACCAGAAAAATGGTAGAATGACCGGGTCCTTTTTATCTTTTAATTTTGTTCATCGGAAAGGGAAAAGGAGAATAGAAAAAAAGATAATAATAGTTATTGTAAATATAAATGATAAAAGTGTTACAAATATTGCACATTTAATAGTTTTATATTTTCTATATTTTCTAATAAAATAGGTGCTAATAATTAGGCCAATAATTCCAAAAGAATTCCCAATACCCATTATTAAGTAATATGGGAACTCCTTTTTTTTATTACCAAAGACCAGTATTCCAAGTAATAATCCAAATAATAAAGAAAATGTAAGGAAGAAGAATACATAAAATACGAAAAATGAAGCCCGAGTAAAATAATTATTGATAGATTTTGCATGGTCTATTTTATCAGGGGCCCTGGCTTCCATCCAAAGATCACGCGTGTAAGTGTTTGAAGGTGCGTGAAGAATTATATGAGTAAATGCACCGTCCCAGTTTTTTTGTATATCATATGTAAAATTATTGAGTGCCCAAGATGTTCGGTGGTCAAAGTTCTCCATTTCAACACCTGCATATGTGTCATCATAATTTGCTTGGTCATAATAAGTCACATCACAATAAGGCTTTATGTCTTCAAATACAGTCGGGGTAACATGACCCACAACAATTACTTCAGTTGGAATTACATCATTCCCATAAATGCTTGTTAACATCAATGGATAATATATTTTGTTAGTGGGAAATTCCAGTGTTAATGCTGGTGTTCTGGTTGTAATATTTGAATCGGATAACCACATTACTATAAAAGAGTAATCCATATTTACATATTTGTCCAATTGTGGAACTATCCCCTCTGAGATGTCTAAACCGTTATCTACCAAATAATTATAGATTCCCAAACCTTCCGTAGCCGAAATGACCTCGGCGGTAAGGCCATGTTTTTCCAAATGTTCATGGATTTCGATACCACCTATACCCGGGGGTCCAATTGTCGTGGTCATCATATAAAGAATGTTGATCGTAATAGGAGTAGGAGCCACGAACGAAAATAAATATGAATACAAAGAACAAAAATAGTATTCTTCTAAATTCTCTTTTGCCTTCGATACAAAATCTCTACCATTAAATTCTAACAAACCGTAAGGGATATCTATTTTCACATTCTCTGCATCAGAGGGTACAGGCAGGACCCAGGCACTCTTGTTTGATTCTTCCCAATTGAAATTTACTGTAATAAACATTTTTTCTTGACCATTAGCATAGTTTATGACTGCATATTGGGAATTTTCCCTTTGATATATGATATTCATACCTTTGCCGAATATGCCACCATCACCCAATGCAAAGCCCGCAAATGAAGTTGTAATGAAAATCATAACTATGTATATCGTGACTATTTTCTTTGTTAAATTTATTAGTTTCATTCTTCTCACATGAATACATTTCAAAAGAACAACTTAATTTTTCATTAAAGTTTTATTTTCCCTTGCGCCTTCAGCTTCTCTCAATCTTCAGTCTCGATTTGTATGGATTCTTTTTGTTGCGGTACACTAGTATCGTTAATAGTTCTATATTTCATCGATGGTTCATTTTCTCGCGAAAACTGAGTTTCTATTGTTTGTAATTCTTTTATTTCATTAGATTGTTCATTATTTAACTTTTCTTCTGGTTTAATTTCTTGTTTTTTATTTCTCTTTTTATAAACAAAAATGATAAATAATATTATAGTTAAAATTACAATGATTGCAACAATCCCAATAGCAATGGAGAGGTATGAATTTTCTCCTTTTTCTTTATCCTTTGGTTTTTCGATAACTTTAACTGTCAGACTAGTTTCATCACTTGAATAAATGCTTTTTGCCCTGAAAATTATCGTATAATCCTCACTTTTCATATTCTTGGAAACAATTATTTTTACATTAATACTCTTAGATTGATTTGAAGCTAAGGATACAGATTTTATTTCTAATTTAATGTCTGATAAATTATAATTATCAGATTCAAAAGTTATCGAATAATTATCAAAAACATTACCAAAATTTGTTATTTTTAATGTAATATTGCCAAATTCACCAGGATATATTTTGATTATATTTGGAATAACTGTTAAATTAACTGAATAAACATAATTAAATATGCTATCAACATGAATTGTTACATTCGTTTTTGTAACAATACCCCTGTCATCATCCGATAAGATCAATGTAATATCATCTGAATTATTTACATTTTCAGTTGGTATTATTCGTAAAATATTTCGTTTATGATCGATTATCTCTACTGTAAATAGTTCCGTATTAACACTACTTTGATTTACTTCCCAGTTTAGTTCGTCACTGGGTTGTTCTATATCTGCTCCAAGTGGTGTTAAATTTATATCTTTCGAATTATTATCACTTTTGAAATCATCACATAAATTTGAAATAATTGGTGGATTATTTTTAACTTTTATAGCATCGTTAATTATTACCCGATCACTATGGTCATTATCTTCATCCGTAAAATTAATTCTAAAATTATAAAAACCAAGTTCTGCATTGATTGGAGGCGTAAAATTGATTTCCCAGTGATCGATGTTAAATAATTTATCATCTATATTTATCCAGATATCTGATGATGATTTATATTGAATATTACATTTAAGTAAAGAATTCAAAGTTTCAACATCGTAACCTTTTGTAAATATTTTTATTGTTTCTGTTCTAAATACAGAATCTGTGGTGAATTTAATATCTAAAATTGTAGGGATATTATTCAAGATCTTCAAAGATTTATTCAAATATTGCCATTCTGATGATGTATTTAAATTGTCAATTAACCTAAAACGGAAATCATGTAACCCTAATGTAGAATTTTTATAAGTTTTAAACTCAGCTCCCCATCGATTATTAAGGTTTGAATATTCTATCTTTAAATTTGTCCATTTATCATTACTATGATGTTTGAATTGTGCATATAATTTTAGTTTTGATTCAGATGTTTCATGATCTGTTCCATTAATATATAAAAATGTAGACATGGTTCTATAAACATCTTTTTTGGTAATTTTAACATCTATAATTTTTGGAGGTTGATTATGTATTTTTAAAGAATCATTTGCATATAACCAAGTACTATAATTTCCATCGGTGTCATTAAACCTGACTTTAAAATCATAATAACCAAAAGGTGCATCAAATGGTATTGAAAAAATGATTTCCCATCTATCATTGATATATTTAGGTTTATCAAAATATGTTATATTCCATAACTGATTATTGGGATCCTTATATTCTAATTCAATAGTTAAATTCATTTCCGGATCTTCAATGTCATAACTATTTACCCAGATCGATAATTCATCGCCCAATATAGCATTATTTTTTGATAAAGATAAATTTTCTACCATGGGAAGATTATTTAATACTAATAATGAATCATTTAAATAAAGCAAATTGCTAAAGAATAACTCTGAATCATTAAACCTAACTCTAAAATCAAAAGACCCTAATTTAGAATTTTTTAAGGGCGTGAAACTTACTTCCCATTCAGAATTTCTATATTGAGGGGTCGAAAAATATTTATCATGCCAATCCTGTTCGTTTTTATGTTTATATTGAAAATACGAAGTTAAATTATTTTCGGATTCTTCAAGGTCCAGTGCATTTGCATATAAATAAATCGAATCTGTTCTAAATACGGTTGATTTCGAGATATTTAAATCTTGTACAGAAGGGAAATTATTTATTCTTAATTTCAATGCAAATGCATCACCGTCAGAATTATATTGTGTATCAAATGATCCGGAAGTAGTTGGAAAATCGTGTGAATCTGTAATCCCAGTAATAAATATATCGCCATTTTCATCAATTACAATATCATTTCCATAATCATCCCACCTTCCTCCAATAAATGTGGAATATAAAAGTGATGAATCTTTTGGATCTAGTTTAAGTATGAAACAATCATTCCTCCTATTAAATGAAGAATCATTTGCATTTGGAGTTGTCGGAAATTTTGGTGATCCAGTATACCCCGTAATATATACATTACCATTTATATCAATTGAAATACTTTTACCTGTACCGAGCCCAATAAAGGTTGAATATAATAATTCCGATCCATTTTTATTAAGTGAGAGTATAAATACTCCTCGTATTGTTGAGTTGTATGCATTAGGAGTGATCGGGAAATCCGTAGATTTAGTCTCCCCTGTAATGTATACCTGATTATTTATATCAATAGTAATCCCATAACCTACATCTCCTCCGAGGCCGCCTATAAAGGTTGAATATATAACTCCTGAACCCGTTTCATTTAACTTGAGCACAAAAGCATCATAAACAACATTGAATGATTCATCAAATGCACCGGTTGTATTCGGAAAATCAACCGATCCCGTTACTCCGGTTATGTATACATTATCTTCGGAATCGATAGTAATATCATAACCCATTTCATAACTACTTCCTCCGATAAATGTTGAATAAGTTAGATTAGAGCCGGAAGAGTTTAACTTACAGATAAAAACATCATCTCCTCCGTTATACGTTCTATCATATGCTCCGCTAGTATTTGGAAAATCGGATGAATTCGTGTATCCCGTTACATAAGCGTTCCCGTTTGAATCTGTTACAATATCATAACTATATTCATGACTGCTCCCGCCAATAAATGTTGAATAAATAAGTTTTGAACCTAATGGGTTCAATTTTAATATAAAAATATCCTGAACACCATTATAAGAATTATCAAATGCATTAGTAGTATTTGGGAAATCAGATGATTGAGTATAGCCCGTTATATAGACATTCCCGTTAAAATCAACAGCAACACCATCTCCAAAATCATATGAACTGCCTCCTATAAATGTGGAATATATTGGTAACGTTCCATTTGAATTTAATTTAATTACAAACACATCAGTCCCCTCGTTATAGGTTGTATCATTCGCTCCAGTTGTATTTGGAAAATTTGATGATTGAGTGCTTCCCGTTATAATTAAATTTCCACCGGAATCAATTGCAATATTTTCACCTCTATCCTTATTTATACCCCCAATAAAAGTTGAAAATATTAATGGATCTATTATTAGATCTTCGTTTTTATCATAATCTCCAATTAATTGAAATCCATATGTCATTGGCGCTAATATTTTAAATTCTCCATCAACTCGACTTTTATCGGTCTTATTTTTTTGGTAAATAAAAAGTTCCGAATCTACAATTTCCCATAACTTTGTTTGAAGTATAATGTTTCCCTTAGGATCAATAACCAGATCTTTACCACCTTGATAGCTCAGCCGAATATCGTTTGGATCTCCACCCGGATGTACAATAAGATCATATTTTAAACCCTTAGATGTAAAGTAATAACACACGTCAATATTATCATAAATATTCTCGTAGATGATCTCCTTAAAATTTGGTACCTCTGTGTACCATTTGGTTTGGTCATTGCCTAAAAAATAATTATTTCGATTAGGCAATAATTCTCGTCCTCTTGGTATAACTAGATTTGAATTTTCGAAATTCAATTTAATTAAAGGATTTAGATCTTGACCGCATATTTCTGAGGTCTGGTTTTCCAATGATCCAAGAATTTCAAATACTATACCATCATCTAAAAACCATATACCTTGATCTTGAATATAAAACTTAACCGAATGATTTTCTATCTGTCCATAATTATTAGTAAAATACCCATTAATCTTATTAAGGTTTTTAAGATTGTTATTTTTTTCAGTTTGGTTATAAATCCAATTATTTGTACCATATTCAGGATATAAAGTTGAAAAATTTAGAGATATACTTTCCTGAATACCTCCAACTAAAATAAACATGATTACAATTACATCTAAAAAGATCATTGGATACTTTCGCTCATTTTTTCTCGTATATAACCCTCTTTTGTTATTCCAATTAAAAAATTAAAAATAAAATAACGATATTTAATCTTATTTATCTCTTTTATTTATTAATATAATTTTATCATTTCTTAATTTCAGTTTTTTTGTAATTGCTAAAATGATTAAAAATGTTATAATAATTATTATTATTACGAAATAAATTAAATATGTATAATATTTTACAAAAAAACCTTTATCTTTATCATTTTTTCGATTTTCATCATCTTGTTTTTCTTTGTCTGGATAATCCGATTGATTTGATGGATCCTTATTTGCATTATATTCTTCAAGATTAGTAAATCCGTCACTATCCAGATCTTGATCTCCATCGCTGCTATTAAATGGGTTTAAGCTATATCTATCCTCCCAAATATCAGGTATATTATCAAGATCGGAATCTTTAGAATATCTGGGATCGTTTGGAAAAGAATCATAATCATCAGGAACTCCATCATTATCAGAATCTTGTAATATTTCTATCAAAATTTTAATAGTTTTATTAATTAATTTAGTTGTTAGATTCAATATTATCTCATATTTGCCTGGTTGTGTATCGAAGGGAATATTTAATAAGAACCGGATGTTTCTTTTTTCAAACGGATTTAAATATATTTCAGAATTATTATTTATCTCTTGATCAAAATCTATATTCCAATCAATTGGAAGATGATTTAGAGTTAAATTTATTATTTCATATCCATTGCCCTTATTAGAAATATTTAAATCGAAATTTAATGAAGAATTTGGCACAGTTTTTATATAATTCGGTTCAATAATTGCTGAGAAATCATGGATTTGATCTATAATTGTAATAATTTGCAAAATATTTGTTATATTACCTTTAAAAGATCTTCCTGTTATGATCCCCGTGTCTTTTGTATCTGCTATAACAGTATCGGGCACTTTTATTGTCAAAACAATATTTTGAGATTCAAACGGATTCAATGTTATATTGTCTGGATTAATAGAAGTATTCCATTTGAATTTGGAAATAGATAAAAATATTGTATCTATATCATTTCCTTTATTTTTAACTTGTATTATATAATTAGTAATTTCACCGGGTTTCGCATGATGTTCTGGATCATAACAAAATAAATTTATTTTATAAATTAAATTTGCAATAGTAGTAATTATTACATAATATTTATTATTTAAATATCGCTGAGAGGTTCCAAATATTTTTATAGTAACTTTTTCCCCTTGTTTAATAGATTTCGGTGCCGTAACATTTAATTGAACAGTATTATTTGAAAATGGTGGAAGACTTATTGAAGTAATATTTAATTTTGCTGACCATAACGAGGGTACTGGTGATAATGACAAATTAATTGTATCATTTATATTACCATTATTTTTAACTAATATATTGTAATAAACGGATTCATTTGGACCGATATATTGAATATTATTCTTACAAGAAAGATTAATTCCAAATTCAACCTCCATGAAAGTAGAAATAGTAATAGAATCTTCAATTATTGATAGGTCTTTTTGCCGGCAGTTGATAGTTATATTAGCCCATTGATCATGATATACATTATTTGGTGCAATAACTCTTAGTGTTAAATTAATGGATTCCGAAATGTCTAAATTTATCTCAGTTCTATTTAATTTTGCAGTCCAGTCATTTGGTATTTCGCCAAGTTCAAGTTTTAAATTATTATCATATTTGCTCTTAGGAACTGCATAATTATTAATTGTAATATTATAAGTAACAGATTCTCCCGGGTTTATAGTTTCAGCGTTATCATTACATTTTAAAGAACTACCAAATATTGGTCGTAATACAATGTCAAGATCCTTGCCATTGCTTATAGTTGGGTCATTAGTTTGCCAGGCTAAATATAATACATCATTATATTCTATTAATTGTAAATGAGAATTACGAGAATTTGTATCGGGAGAAATTCTTTTTACCTCATCCCAAGTATTACCGTCTAAGGATCGAAGTAATATTTGTCTTGGAAAGCCTTTTCCACGATCCCAGCCAGCATATAATTTATTTCTAAATTCTATTAATTTTGGATTGTATTTAGTTTTGTCGTATGGTGTTACATTTAATAGTATGATCTTGCTTAAATCAGTCCCATTAAAACTTTTATATTTAATGCTATTTAAATCAGACCAAATTATATTGCCACTATTATTAAAAAAGCAAATCTCAGGACCATAATATGATTCATCATCCCAGTAGTTTTGTCCCTGTTCATCAACAACTATTTTATCATCCCAATCTTTACCATTAAATCTTTTCATACTAATATTTTCAATATTTCCCCAACACACATATAATGAGTTATCTTTTTTATTTATTTCTAAATTTGGAATTCCACACTCAGTAGAATCGATTATCTCAGGTTCTGCCCAACTTGTACCATCAAATGCTCTTATTAAAAAAGAGTAATTGTGATATTCTTCACCACCCGTATAAGCATAATATAATTTATTGTTATATATTATTCCATCCCCTCTTCCACCATAACTAAAATTTATTACATTACTCCACTGAACCCCATTATAATATCGCATTTGTATGATTGATGGTTCATCTTCATACAAAATATTATGTACCCAAAATACATATAATTTATTTTTATAAGCGATTATGTTCGGATAATAATCGTCTTCTTGTCCTTCGGCTTCACCTGTATTTGATTTCGTTTCAATTGCTTGGGGTGATAATTCAACAATCTCACTCCAATTTCGACCATCGAAACTACGGATCACAATGTCATAATCTGATTCATTTAATGCTGTGGGGCTGGTTATATCTCGATCCATACTACTCCATGCAATATATAGTTTATTATCATATATCGCCAAATTAGGAAATTTATCCGCACCGCTATCATTTGGTAGTGTAACATCAAAGATTGGACTCGAACCTCTTGGCAAATCAGAGAAACATATAATATTATTATTATTCCCACCAAACATACTTTGTTTTTCTTCTAATTCTCGATTTAAATATATGTTTTCGAAAGGAAACATAACTAAATTAAACAATAATAGAATTATAATAAATATCAATATTATTTTTCTTATCTCTTTTTTTCTGTACATGGGGCTCTCTAATAATGATTGATTTATTAATATTTAATATTTAGGTGAAATAAAATTTTCTTATAGTATAAAAGTTGTTCCTAATGTCAAACCCGTTCTTTCAAATTGTGGATTGTCATACCATATATTAACTATACCAACCCATTCGTGTTTATATTCATCCCATTCTTGACGTATAACCCCACTACCTAATTGGTAACCCAAATGCCAATACAGCATATAATCAAAGGCATCTTTAGACGAGATATAATTATCAGTAGGGGCTGTATCAGCATCAAGAACATCATTAGCAGGGTGAGTATAATATTCCCTATCAACATAATATGCTTCGGTTAAACCGGATACGAATTCAGGACCAATATCATCTGGATTTTCTAAGAAATCATAAGAACTATCATCTTTCTTATCTATTTCATAAATTCCATCCATATCCCCACCATCCTCATCTGTTACAACATATTTCCAATAAATAGACTCTTCATCTGTGGTATGTCTTTCACCATCACCTTTAGGTTCATCTGGGTCGTATGTATAATAAGTTTCTAGATTAGTAGGGTCAGTCTTTGTATGTTTGTCTCTATATATATACCATTTTGGATCATTCCAACTAATTGGGATATCATTACACTTATCAAATATTGATAATTTTGGATTATTTACAGGATCAGTCGTGGATTCTTCACTTGTCATTATTATTCGATTTTGTTCGTCATCCAAAGGATCTATCCAATTACCAGAAAAACAAGGTTGTAAGATAATAATTAATTTATCACAATCAATTTTATCTAGTTCATCATCTAAGGTACCTGGATCTAGATCATTATCGGTCGAGTACGTATGATCATTATCTGCATCAAAAAGATATATATATTCTGTGTCTGGCTTAAGCCATTTACCATGAGATGTATAAAAAAACAATATGGTATCATATGAATCACAAATTGTGGATATCTTCTTAATTGACGATAAAATATTATCTAGAGATATTGATTTATCTCTATTTACTTCAGGGATATTATTATGGACGCCGACATAATAAATGTGATCTTGCAGATAATAGCCCATACTTGGCCCTGGCCCAGTATTCGGAAATGGTCTTTTACTTCTAGGGTGTTCTGTTAATACTCTGGCCATCTCTTGAATTCCACCTCTAAATTGGGTTTCTTCAAATGGATAGTCACCCTGACTTCCCTCTACCAATATTGCGTATCTATTATCTCCATTGCCATTATGTTTTCCACCTCCCCTAAACATCCCCCATTTGATACATCCCCAAGGTGGACAATTATAATTTGTATTACTAATTTCTAGATTTGTAGGTGGGGCACCAAATATTGACCCAAGTAGAATCTCCAATTTACTATCGACATCGATATCTGCGACAGCAGGTGAGGCTCTGTATGCATAAAAACAATAATCATCAACGAGTTCACCGGCAGTATCAATACAGTAAATATGCCCATCTTCCGAGATCGCTATTACCTCGAAACCTCCATCCGAATAAGGATTTATATCTATTGACACGGGGGATGCAAAAAATTCACCTTTTGGCTCTTCTCCTATTGATGGATATTGCCATTTCAATTGTTTATCATAATTGAAACAATAAAGTATTCCATTATCATTGCCAATGACAATTTCGAGTTTTTGTGTAGAAGTATCTACATTTGCAATTGCTGCTGATGATCTAACAGGTCCATAGGAATTAAAAACCCACAAATTATTTCCATTATGGTCTAGACAATATATATTACCCTCATCTGAACCTATAATAATTTCAAGATCTCCATCATTATCGATATCCGCAATAGCTGGTGATGATCTCACAGGTCCAATGGTTCCCGCACCTGATGGATACTCCCAAAGAAGATTACCCGTATTATCAAGGCAATATATTTTACCAGAATCTGAGCCTATGATAACTTCGAGATTTTCATCAATGGGATTGTTTAAATCAGCAATTGCAGGTGATGATTTTACAGGTCCCCCAGTAGGATAACTCCAAACTAGCGAACCTTGATGATCTAGGCAATATACATTACCATCATCAGAACCCACAATTATTTCAAAATCCTCATCATCTCCATCATCATCATTATCAATATCTGCAATCGCTGGTGATGATCTAACTGGCCCTATAGTAGCTCCCGCACCTGATGGATAATCCCAAACCTGAGTTAATGTAGGTGTAGGAGTGTGAGTATAAGTGACTGCATAAATTTTTCCATTGTCATCACCAAAAACTATTTCTGGTTCTGCTGTTTCAATAATATCATTTATAGCTGGTGATGAGTAAATCGGTGGTCCGCAATTAAAACTCGCGAGTTCATTTCCATTATTATCATAAACGTATAAATTTCCATCCTCAGAGCCAACAGCTACCTTTAAATTTTCATCTCTATCAAATATTGCTGGTGATGAAATAAAATGGTCAAATATAGGTTCCGGATTGAATACTCCTGTTCCTGCGGTCTTTTCTGCACCATCATTTATTCCATCACCATCGGTATCTGGGTCATTTGGATCAGAAACATCGGGACCTAGTTGGATGTTTATATCCAACAGTTTAATATTACCCTCAGTATTTGAATGAAATTTTAAAGGAACGTTTATATATCCACCTGAAATTTGACCTTGATTGTTTTGGATATAATTGTTAATCTCATTTGAAAAATCATTAATTGGGAAGATAATTATATGATTTGTTGAGTCAGGAGTATACTCAACACTCCCATCGTCACCAACATCTAATGTTGGTAAGTCGGGAATCTCATTATCAATATAATTATAAAAAATTTCATAATTACCAACTCTATCATCCTCCCAGGCAATATGAAATTTACCAGTACCATCTGGTATTATTGTAGGTGATTGAGCATTAGAACCGGTATTGGTAAATCTAGTTACAGGCCCCCAAGTTAAACCATTATCTATGCTTCTTCGATAATAAATTTGATACTTTCCAGAATGAGGATTTCTATCTTCATTCCAAAAAGCATACATTAATGAATTTTTCTTATCAAAAGCAATAGTGGGTTGTTCTACATATTGACCGCTATTTAAAGATAGCCTTATGTCCGAACTCCAGGTTTTACCATTATCTGTACTCCTACTATAATAAATATCACCACCTTGGCTATGATAATCTGACCAAACAGCATGTACATTTTTACCATCGACAGCTATACAGTCGGTACTATCAATTGGAAATTCCGACCTTATACCATCATTATTACTTATTTGCATATCATAAATCTGTGTATTAGCATTATTAAATAATTTTGAATAATATATTTCATCGGTCATGCGGTAATAAATTATATGGACATTACTACCATCAACTGTAACATCCGGTCGTATCGGTGCAGCGGGTTCACCATATGAATTTGTCACTCTAGTCTCAGAGATACCCCAGCTTTCTCCATTTGTACTACTTTTCTTATAATATATCTCAAAGTTTGTTTCTGGTGTAGAATCGTACCATACCACATTGATATTATTACCATCAACTGCCAAATTAGGTTCTTCTGAAGTTCTATCAAAACCGGTCAACTGATAAGGTAGAATCCAATTTGTTCCTTCATCTATACTTCTTTTATAATATATTTGTGAAAAAGCACTATTCCTATACCTATACCAAACTACATGTACATTATCTTCATAAGTGTCTATTGAGATATCACCTTGGTCATCAGAGGTACCAGGTAAACCTATTGGGAATGAAGTAGACCAACTATTACCATTATCGTTACTATTTGTGTAATAAACATTAGGGATTGTCCCGGATGCGGGTATTAAGTCTTCAATATAAACAATATGGATTTTTTGACTTGTAAGTGCAATATCAGGATAATAAGATTTGGTATTAGTTGTTGTTACTTGTATATCCGAACCTTTGCCTGTTTCTTCCACTATAGATTTAATATCCATACTCGCTTTGGTTACATATCTTGGAACATCTCCCTCAATAGGAATATTAACATTTACAACAATATCACCGCCACCAGTTCCAAATTCAAGTTTATCGTCAGAATTATCAGTTGTGGTAACTACCATAGGTTTTGTATCCGAAATTTTTATAAATACTCCTTTATCTACATAAATTCTTCCAGTTAAGGAGATATCTTGGGCATATAATGTTACGGAAGTTGTTGTTAATGAAATTTCAGAATCGTATTTATACCATTTGTATGTAGTATCAAAGACCGTTTTGGTCACAATATGATTCGTCCCATCATTATATTTTATATTTAAATCCGCTGGAGTTCCTGAAGCTATTCGTGCTTTAATGTAATATTGATATTTACCGGTAGCTAACCCAGTTAATGTAAAAGATACGATTTCACCATTACCTGAATTACTATAAGCAGCACTGTTCCCAGTAGGCGGCGGATCATTAGCTTGAGGATCCGCTACTGATGTGCCATCTGTTGGATGTAAGTTGTCCTCGCTCTCGAACCAATATACTCCTTTTGTTACAGAAAATTCATCACCATCATTTAAACCATCACCATCTGTATCAGAAGAAGTTGGATCTGTTCCATCTTTATACTCGTCCAAATTTATTACTCCATCAAAATCATTATCGTCATCTGCATCCGAAGGATCATTCGGATTTAATCCATATTGTGTTTCCCAAGCATCAGGCATGCCGTCTCCATCAGTATCAGTTGCAGAAACATTTCCGATTGCAAAATTTAATATTCCCACTAACATTAAAAAAACAATACAAAAACCACAAATCTTTCTATATTTGCTATTTACATATCTTATATTAACACCCCCTTTCCAATCGTTTATCTCATAAATTTTCATACTTATTTGATATATCCAATATAAATAATTATCTTTCAATTTATTTTTGTAGAATACTTACATTGTGCTCTCAATAAAAGTTTAATCATTGTGTCGGTCGACATACACACTCCAAAATCCTAAAGATTTTACTTTAATGAGCCAAAAACCCCACCCTCTAAACTCTTCGTTGGCTACAGAAAATAAAAACGTCGTTCAACAGATTTAAAATCATTTTTCAAGAAACCACGTACCTCAGTATAAATTATAAAAATTGTATCTAAAAATTAATCTTACCCTGATTCTTCAATTTCTTGACCGCCTCGCCTGCCGCCTGGTCCAAAATATCATCATCTTCGAAGCGTTTTTTGACTTCCAGGTTTATCATATCCAAAACCTTTTGTGCCTCGGAGAGTACCTCTTTGCGTTCACGTCGAATGGATAAGATCTTATTACGCATTTCCATGGCACGTTGGTGGAAATGTGTTGCACGTTCGTTGAACTTGAGAAACTCATGGTGCTTCTTATTGGCCTCCTCAACCAAATGTGTAATACCCTCGTTCAGGCTCTGGATCTTCTCATGAACTGCTTGCGACTTCTTGTAATATTTATCAACTTTTACATGCTCCTCGTCTGCTAATTTGAATAATGCAGTAATACGTTCATTAATATCTTCGATCTGGCCAAGCAATACTTCATGATCGGGTTTTAATTTCTTTAGCTCCATTAATCTCTGGTATTTCCTCTTGATCTCATCAAGATGCTCGTTCTCTTTCTTCATGGATAGTGGCCCGGTCTGGTATTTATAATCCATGATATTGATCTCGGTTTCCAGCTCGTCTATTTGACCAACTACATCCTGAATCATCTCTTGACTTTTACCGCGTTTACGGGCGATCAACCGTTTTGCATCGGTCTGAGCCTGGTCGCGGCGTTTTTTATGTGCACGCATCTTTTCCACAAGTGTATTTCGTTCTTCTTTGAGTTCTATGATCTTGTCAACAGACTCTCTTTTCTCTTGGTGCAGTGCATCGCGCTCTTCTTTTAGCACTTTTCCTTCATTATGTAAACCATCGCGTTTCTCGATCATAGCCTGGAAGCGTTTCTCCGCATCCTCCAAATGTTTTCTTGCCTGTTTTATCTTCTCTTCTACGGAAAGATCTTTGACGTCAGAGTCCTGGTCGTCACTTTTTGACTCCTTTGTCTTTGTCTCTTTCTTTACTTTGTCTTTATCTACAACCATATAAAGTCAACTCGTAAATGTTTGATATGCTTCTAATCGAGCATATATTAAGAACTTTATCTCATTTCTCTAATTTATATTTTTATGAAAATATTTGACTTTTCCATAATAAATTCCGCAGTTAATACATCACCGTGGTCGAGCCCTCCGAGTTGCGATCTGTGCCGCCACGGCGCCAGCAACGAAACCGGCATCGATGTTTACCACCACAAGCGGCGAGCATGATTGAAGCATGGCATATAATGCGGTTTCGCCTTTGCCCTTGATACCATAACCTGTGGAGATCGGCACTCCTATTACTGGCATATCAACAAGACCGGCGATCAGTGTGGGTAATGCACCCTCGCGACCCGCCAGTACAACTAATACATCAACATTTTCATTGATCATCCGTTTTAGCGGGTCGATCAACCTGTGCGCTCCAGCTATACCTACATCGTATGCGACATGTGTGCTGCAGCCCAGCTCTTCCACCAATACACGTGTCTCTTCTGCCACCGGGATATCGGACGTTCCCGCGGTAATTATGCCAACCTTGCCTCCTGTATGGGCGATCTTGAATTTCTGGTGGCGGATAATACACACCGCTGCATCTGAATGGTATATCAGATTGCATTTCTTTGTAATGTTTTTCTGCGTAAGTTCGGCTTTCAGCTCCAATGCACGTTCATTTGTTAATCGTGTAATGATAGCGCGTCCGGACCATTCAAGAAACTTCGAGATGATCTTTACGATCTGTTCCATGGATTTATCTTGAGCAATAACCACTTCCGGAACTCCGGTACGATGTTCACGGGTTATGTCCAAACAGGCAATTTGATAAATGTCTAGAAAATGCTCACGCAGCTTTAGCTCGGCATCGGTTATGGTAATCTTGCCATCTTTAAGCTGCTTCAGAATTTTGTGCATATTGCTGAGTAATATGATTAAAGGTTAAAATAATTGTGTTTTTTATCACCGACATAGTTATAAGCGTTCAAAACATTGATTATTTTCAATCGTTATTGGAGATAATATTATGGTCAAACTTCTTGCTCTATTGGGCAGTGTACGCCGCGGCGGCAATACACAATTACTGCTTGAAAGTGTGATCAACGGCGCCAAGATCGCAGGTGCAGAGGCGGAGATCATACGTCTATCTGACCTGAAGATCGCGCCGTGCATGAACTGCGGCGGCTGTGATGAAGATGGGATATGCGTCCAAAAGGATGATATGCAGCAATTATTCGATAAATTACTGACATACGACCTGATATTACTTGCCTCGCCCATCTATTTCATGGGAGTGAGCGCGTGGACAAAGGCCATGATCGACCGGTGCCAGGCACTGTGGGTTAGAAAATACAAGTTAAATAAACTACCCGGCCGCCCTCGTGAGTCACGGAAGGGTGTGTTCATTGCAGTATCAGGCATGAAAAAACCTACTGCGTTTGACGGGGCAAAGCTTACTGTGCAGAGCTTCTTTGCCACGATACATGTAACTTATATTGGCGATATTTTATATCCTGGCATGGATGTAAAAGGAGATATTGCCAAACACCCCTCAGCACTGGCCGAGGCGAAAAAATTGGGTGAGGAAATTATCAAAGAGTTTGACGATCCAAAATATAAAATTAATATTAATGGTTAGTGCCAATGTTTAGATGTTGGATTTAATGGTTCATTAATCGACCACTATGATCATTTAATAAACAGAATCGTTTGGGGAGGGGGGACCATTATTATGAAATATTGTTGAAAAACATTTGGTGAGGGGGGTAAAATGGATAAGTTAATGTTGACAGGTCTAGAGTCTAAAGAGTCCAGAGTCTGAAGAGTCAAATGAATTTTCGATGAAAGGTATAATGGCTTCGGTACTGAGTTATCGATGGGCAGTGACAGTATTGAATGGTAGATAAGAATTGAAGAATGAAAAATGAAGATTGAAGAATCTACTAATTTAAAGACAGAATTTTTCCCCTAGTAAATTTTAAAGTGAAAGAGATGTTGTTGGAACTTTTCACTTTCCAACTTTGGAAAAGTCGAAGAGTTTTTCAATGTAGAATAATTTTTCTCTAGAAAATTGTTCAAATTTTCAATATCCTCAACATTAGCACTTCACCCATTACTCCTCCCCCAACGATCGTAACCAATAATTCATTGAAGTGGTCTCCCAACGATTCCAAGCGATCATTACTTGGAGTGGTCACCCCTCTCCAAACGATTGTAGACGATAATTCATTGCAGTGGTCTCCTAACGATCGTAAACAATCATTGTTTGTAGTGGTCTCCCTTCCACAAGTGCTTGATATCGATAAAACATCAAAACGGTCAGTTTATATATTCGGTAAAGCTATTGACATTTCGAACATGCTGATATGTCAAATGAATAAACATTAACCAGTAAAGTTTAAATCTCAATAACAGATTCAGAGAATAGGTAACCGGGTTGTGGGATCATGGAGAACAAGAAAAAAAAACTCGTTGCAGGCTTAATCCTGTTGATGTTAATCCTAGCTGTGCTTGGTTTAGGGATCATGTTTTTAGAAAAACCCAAAGAAAAACCAGGTAAACTCACATTGGAAGATCTTTTACAATCAACTTCGGAGCGTAGTATAAGAAACGGGACGATAATTTCCTCCGGAGAAACACCCTATCATACCCTTGTTGCAACCCCTGCAGCCATGTTCTATGATAACGATCGAGTACTTAATGCGGCGCCTTTGTTGGTAGCATACAAAGAACCATCCAAAGCGGTGACGCGGTTCATGGAGCAATATAAAGATGGACAGGATAATCTGATCGCCGTTGGTCAACCTGGTTTGGATATCACACCCGATATCAGGATCGATGGTAATAATCCACGGGCGATATCGATAGGCTTGGCCAATCGTATGTGGGCGCGCTCGGATGGTGTAATACTTATAAAGGCCGACTGCCAGGAGGCGTATAATATTGCAGTGCCCACAGTACCGCTTGCATCATACCTGAATATTCCCGTGATCGTTACACATTCTCTTGATGGTGATATCAAAGATATCCTGGATAAATTAGGGGTCAAATACTCCATCGTGTGCGGTGATCTTGATGTGTATGGTAAAAAGACCCTGATCCTCAAAGGTGATGATAGATCATTCGAGACCGATCTGGTAACCATCCAGGATCTAACCCGTGGGTTCATCGAGCACCCTGAAGGGTTTGGTAATAATATTTCTTATGTCACCATGGCCAACCCGCTGGATATCACCGAGCCCAAGGTGGAAGATTCTACCACATTAAAGTATCAAGGTGAGCTCTACAACCATGCAACAAGTTCGGTTGGAGTCTGGCCAGGAACCACGGGTGTTCATGAAGGCGAGGATTTCGAGATCGAGATACCGGGTGATTATGATATCGCACATCTACACTTCAATCTGAGATTCAAACCCCATGACCAGGCCGACCTGATCGGGGAACGTATCTATGTATTCGTGTACGATTCCGATGATGACGCCCAGGAAGCGTTCTTCGGCACGCCCGGTGGTAAGATCGAGGATGATTGCAGAACCGTAGATTTTGATCTGATATTATTCAACAACACTGGTAAACACAAGATCCATGTGCAGGGCCGTGAGGTCTTCGAGGGGGTCCCGATACCAAATGTTAACGAGAACCCGGTAAGGTTCGATCTTACGGTTGAAATTGAAAAGCTCGGCTCACCGATCATCCCGCTCATGCCCGACCTGTCGAGCTTGGCGCCGTATCTAACGGCTTATCACCAAGGATTAGTACTTGCACGCCCGGAATTTGCATTGCAGTATCCAGGTTACACCGGCTGTATTGATTGCGGTGAACCCACCACGAGCGAAGAATCCATCGAGGATGCGAACAAACAGGCATTATATACCCATAACGAGTTATTGAAACTTCTAACACGTTTATCCGACCAGTCCCTGGAAGATGTGCTGGGCAATTCAGAGGCGATCAATAGTTTGGCAGATAAATATTATTCAGAGCCGGTATATCTGGGAATAATAGCTGATACCAATATGATACCTCATTATTATTATGAAGGCGGTGATGCTGCGGAAGGGTACGGCGAGCCGGGTGATACATTATATGGCGATATCAATGCCGACCCAAATGATCCGTTCAATGACCTTGGCCCGGGTCGAATCAGCCCCGATATGCCCGATCTGGAATTGCCGGTTGGCCGACTAGTCGGGTTTGATGCTCAAGATGTAAGTGCATTACTGGGCAGAACATTCTTCTATTATGATATAATCGACGGGTTCAGCGGTTTTGACCAGAGTGACGCACAAGCCATTTGGAAAAATAATGCGTATTTATTTCTGGGTTCAAAGATACCTGTTGAAATGATGTATGGTGCATTGTTCGATAATATCAAAGAGAGTTTAATGGAAGGCGGGTTCAACGTCAAAGAAACATCAGAGGCACTTTCACATCGGGAAAACTCCGATAGATTCCAAACCGGTAGCAACTATATTCTGGGTGGTGTTCACGGTTTCTATTACTGGTATGTCCCTGCTGCAAGAACCAAATATGCAGGTGGCAGTGCATTCGATGTAGCACATGTGCGTGAAATGAATTTCGGCCCATCCACAATGTTTCTTGTCTCGTGTGTGACCGGCCGTATCGACGGCCTCAACCCTGAAAACTGCCTGGCAATGGCATATCTACACTGCGGTATGGTTGGCTTCGTTGGTGCGACACGGTCGACGTATGGCGGCTTAGATATGGAGACCGATCTTGATATGCGCTTAGAGCCCACAGGGGCAGTGCTGATGTCAAAATATTTCACCCAACAGATCATGGATGATCAAGATATTGGCCTTGCCCTTCGTAATGCCAAGAATCTATATCTCCCCGATGATGCTGCAAGTGGTTCGGAGGCGGGTTTGGCGCGCATCATGTACGCGCATTATATAGTTCATGGCGATCCCGCTTTTAACCCATATGAACCGGCAAACAACGGTTGAAGTATTGTTGATTGAAAGTGTGTGAGTTAAGGGAGTGTGTGGGTTTAAGAGTGTGTGAGTTTGTGAGTGTGTAGGTGTGTGAGTTGATTTAGGGTTCAGGGGTCACAATTCAGGGGTCGGGAACAGTTGCTAGTTACTAGTTGCCAGTTTAATATAATCACACTAGAAACTGACAACTGATAACTAATAGGGTCGGGGGTCAGGAGTTCAGGGATCAGGGTGATTTCGACATGAAAGTTTATCGAATTGTTTTTGATCAAATTTACTTGCCCTTCAAGGATTGAACAATAATAACAGATATTATTTGATATTTTATTGATTTAGAGGTGATGTGAAATGTAAAATGGATGTTATAATCAAAATTGAAGTATTAATTATGCAATTAGGGGTTTGGGGTTACAATTTAGGGGTTACAAAAAGTTTTTAGTTTTCAGTAAAAATTCATAACACTAACAACTCAACAAAAATAAAATTTTATAAAGATTATCTCTTATTTTTGCCTGGGGGGTAAAAACTCCACCCTGAATTTTTAGCTCGGAATAATTTATTTCTGTAAATTATTCTGGCTTAGAATTCTTAAATTCAATAAAAGTTATTATCAGTCGAGTAGCGCAGGGGAGTTTCACCCCCACGCTCTCACAGAACCGGACGTGAACCTCTCGATTCATCCGGCTCTTATTGCCCTGCCTTTTCTTAGGTATTAGCCCAAAATGGTTTGTCTTATTAACCGGGTCCTC